>JBIKOC010000367.1:0-2869 GCA_044358335.1 Flavobacteriales bacterium
CATATAAATCTTTGCGTAAATCATTATTGAAATCATAGCAACGCACATCCATTACTGCAAAATCGGGCGGTATGAAAGCGGCATTTATATCTACTTTCTTTATTAACTCTGGATATTTTTTTGCATCAATTCCTATCGTAAATGCATCTGCTTTAAAAAGGGTTGTTTTTAAAGACGAATCGGATTTGAATTCTTCTCCAAAACGCGAAGTCAATTCTTTTTGAAGGCTGTCAGAATAATTATTTCGATTAGAAATTGTTTCAGGGGCTTCCTTAGTTTTAACAATTGCATTGGCATTCACCGAGGCACTATTACTAATTTGTCTTTTTACTTCCTCTGCTATTTCTGCAGATACATTTATACTAATCATAGGTGGTAATGGACTCACTCCCTCCACATAATAATTAAACGACAAGCTCATCATGGATTGATTCTTTTCTAAAGCATTCCAAAACAACTGAGAGGAGGCATTGTCTAGTTTTAGCGTGAACGTTCGTTCAGTCCAGTATTCTCCTTCTGAACCAATTTTCGCTTCATCATCAGAGTTCTCAAAATTTCCACCGTTAATGGAGTATATCTTAGATTTATTATTCTCCTGTGGATCAATGGCTGCATAAATCAGGCTTGCATCCATATTTCGTATGGGTAAGGGCTTTAATTCAACGCTGCTTTTTACCCGATTGGAAAGAATCGTTTTAATTTCCCGAATGGTATTTCCATCAGGATTTTTCATTCGAATGGTGAATTGTAAAATACTTTTAAAATTGATTACACCTTGGTCGCCAGTAGCTTGAGAGCCACTGTAACGCATTTGTATAAATTTCAACTGGGGTTTTCCGAAATTATCTGTCCCAATCCCTAAATTCCCCGGAGCTATATAAAACAGCGATTTATTTTTCAAGTCTGGAAAAATATCAATGCTATTTATTTGCTCCTTTTTGTTCATGACTGGTTGAGCCATTATATCAAGTAGTGGGAACACGAACAGACATAAACACAATAGGAACTGGAGCAGCTTCATTATGGCTTATTTTTTTTGCCTAGGTAGATTGTTGCCCAAGCATCTTTCCGCCACCGATTTATTCATCATGATTTCTAATGAATTATCACCAATCCAACTTGATCCTTCAATAGAAGTATCATCATTAATTAAAGTGATTCGGTATTCGTAGCGTAAATCTTTATCGTTCCAAACGTAGAACGGACCTATATCATAATTGCGTTCGTCTTGCTCAATAGTAATAGACTTAATAAGCGTTGTTTTACCTCTTGGGTCAAGTGCTTTTGAGCGAACTTCTAGTTTGATGTATTTTGCATTATAGCGGCTCATCAGCCCTAGCGAGCGGAACGAAACTGTGCGCTGCTTCCCACTTGTTGTTCCCGAAGAAATCATATCAATCACTTCTTGATCACATTCTTTGCAGGGTAATACTTCATATTCTACCCACATTCTAAGCACTTTGCTGCTCGTGTCCATCCATGCTGGAACCGATTGGCCTTCGAATTCTAATTGGGCATGAGATGGGATGGATTTATCGCCTAAGTTCCAAGTGTAAATACACGGACTTCCATCACTAAATAGAATAATACTGTGAAGGTTTTTTATTTTAATTCCATAAGGGAATTTATTTTTCCATCGTTGGCTGCGCCAGGTTCCTTTATCGAGTTCTATGCGACCAAATGTTGTTTTATCGGCCAGATTAATTCGCAAGGGAATAGAAACATTTGATACTCCAACTCCGGGGCTGTAGCTTACATTTCCAGCAATGGCAATGTTTTCTCCCAATGCTGCAATCATTTCATTGGTAGCGTCGCTCGAAGCTGTCCATGCCATTGTAATTGGCTCATAAATAGAGCTCAACACATTTGCAGAAAATTTATCTGAACCAATATTAAAGGCTTGTGCGTTCCCTTGGAAACTAATACGTGGATCACTCGGGACAATGGCTCGTGCTTCTTCAAATCTTCTGCCTTTATTTTCTACATGGGTTTTTATGATTTGTGCAATTAAATCGGCTTCATTATTATTCACATCGCACGATAGCGAAGCAGCCATATTCACAGCTCCGTCACTCGTTCCACTCCCTTTTCCATATTGCATGGAGAATTTAAATCCTTCTTGTTCTTCCCACGATAAATTGTATGCAGCTGGACGATAATAATACACCCCAGAATTGATGTTTTTATCTTGGTAAATCGCATCTAGTTGTATACTGGAAATTTCACTCGGACTAGCGAATTTATAGTCGGTATAGAAGTCTTCGAAAAGTGAAATGGTTTGATTGGAAATACCTTCAGAATCGATTAATGAATCTTTTCTGATTTTATTCACAGCTGAACCATTTATTTCGGCATTTTGACTTGTTTTTAAAGGATTGCCAGGCTTTTGCATTTTGCCATAACTGGCAGTATTTACTGCTTTCCCAAATGGAACTGTTTGTGCTTTTACAATGATGTTTTCATTATCCTGAAAAACCTTCCACCGTTTGTTCATTGTAAAGCAAAATGTTTTGCCTTTGTTATGATCCTTTGGTGTGAATGCAATACGTAATAAAGACGATTTTAAGAATGCCGAAGAAGTATAGGTTGAAGCTAATTTTAAATTAAAATCGAGCATGCCAGAACTTCCGGAAATCATTATAATTTGAGCAGGAACTTCTTTTATTTCATTGCCGTTTGAGCTTAAGACAAATACGCGTATTGAGCCGTTCGTAAATCCATTGAAATAAATTTCTCCTTTTAATTCAGAAGAGCGTTCATCTAATATTGATACACGATCTATTTTCGGATTGAAAGTGGGCGTTGCTCCGGGCATTGCTTGTGAGCCAAAAGCGGGTAATCCTCCACCAGGTAATTGTGTTCTTATTTC
>JBIKOC010000368.1:0-2867 GCA_044358335.1 Flavobacteriales bacterium
TTGCATACGCAAGCGATCCTGTAGCACTGTAAACAGCGAGAACAGAAAGCACAGAAAGCAGCAACACCACGATCCAGATGGTGCGGTCTCCTTTAGCGTATATCGATGGAAGGTTCATGTATGATTGGAAATATTAGAGTTCGCGAACCGCCTTTTTAAACTGGCGACCACGATCTTCGTAGTTCTCAAAAAGGTCGAAACTGGCACAAGCAGGAGAAAGCAAAACGGTATCACCTTTTTTACCTAGTAGATATGCTGCTTTCACAGCTTCTGATGCACCATGCGTATCAACAATATGTTCAACCATACCATGAAATGCATCGTGGATTTTTCCATTGTCTTTGCCCATGCATACAATTGCTTTTACACGACCACGAACTAGGTCGGCAAGCATCGTATAATCGTTGCCTTTGTCTACTCCACCAACAATCCAGATGATAGGATTGGTCATACTTTCAAGTGCATACCAAGTTGAGTTTACATTGGTTGCTTTGGAGTCGTTGATGAATTCGATACCATGAACTTTAGTAACAAATTCAAGACGGTGCTCAATGTTTTCGAAATCCATTAGGCTTTCGCGAACGAGTTCTTTTCTAATATCGAACACGCGGGCAGAAATTCCTGCAGCCATCGAGTTAAATTGATTGTGTTTGCCTTGTAGGGCTAAGTCGAAAATGGACATAATAAGTGGATCGTTTATGGTGAAGTGAAGTTGATTTTCTTGGATAAATGCGCCTTGTTCCTGAGGTTTAGAAAGCGAAAACGGAAACTTCTTGGCTGAAGTTGGGAAATCGGCTAGGGCTTCTGCAGTGATGGGATCGTCGGCACAATAGACAAATGCGCCATGCTCGTCCATATTCTGAAGGATGCGGAACTTGGAGAATATGTAATTCTGAAGTTGGTAATCGTATCGATCGAGGTGATCGGGTGTGATATTGAGCAATACCGCCACATCGGCTTTAAATTGATACATCCCATCAAGCTGAAAACTGCTCAATTCGAGTATGTAAAAATCACGTTCGGTTTGTGCAACCTGTCGAGCAAAACTTTGTCCCACATTTCCCGCAACACCTACATTCAAGCCTGCTTTCTTGAAAATGTGATAAGTAAGTAAAGTCGTAGTTGTTTTACCGTTCGTGCCCGTAATAGCAATCAACTTGGCATTCGTATAACGTGCAGCAAATTCGATTTCCGAAATCACTGGAATACCACGTTTATGTGCTTCAACAACAATTGGCGCTTTATCGGGAATGCCCGGACTTTTAATAATCAATTCAGCACCTAATACACGTTCATCGGAGTGAAATCCTTCCTCGAAAGCTATTTCTTCGCGGAGAAGTTCATCCTTGTATTTAGGAGCAATAGTTCCTTTGTCGGAAACGAACACATTCCAGCCTTTGAGCTTAGCAAGCACAGCAGCACCGACGCCACTTTCGGCGGCACCCAGAATAGTTATGTGTTGTTTCGTTTCCACAGATTAGCGGAGTTTTAAGGTTACAATGGTGAGCACTGCTAAGGCAATTCCTACAATCCAGAAGCGGGCGACAATTTTGGCTTCATGAAATCCCATCTTTTGAAAATGGTGATGAAGAGGAGCCATCCGAAAAATCCGCCTGCCTTCGCCATAGCGTTTCTTGGTGTACTTGAAATAGCTCACTTGCATGACAACACTTAAATTCTCCACGAGGTAGATTCCACATAGAATAGGAATCAATAATTCTTTACGTAGCATGATGGCCACAACAGCTACAATTCCACCTAAAGCCAAACTACCTGTATCGCCCATGAAAATTTGGGCTGGGTAACTGTTGTACCAAAGAAAACCAACACAAGCTCCAACGAATGCACTCATGTAGATTACTATCTCACCCGAATCGGGGATGTACATGATATTCAAGTAATCGGCGAAAATGAGGTTACCCGATACGTAAGCAAACAAGGCGAGCACAAACCCAATGATACCCGTAGTTCCTGCAGCAAGGCCATCCAGACCATCGGTCATATTAGCCCCATTCGAAACAGCCGTGATAATGAAAATGACAATAGGAATGAAAATCAACCAAGCCCATTTCTCGTAGTTATCGCCAAGGAAAACGAGGATTTTAGAATAGTTGAACTCGTGATTTTTAACAAATGGGATTGTAGTTATTGGAGCTTTCGCATCCACGAACTTTTGATTGTGTGCTTCCATGCCCGAACCATCAACGGTTTGAACTACTGGAGTCGTTCCAACAATCTGGCGGCGTATGGTTACATCGGGATGGAAATAAAGTAATGCACCAACCAATAATCCAACTCCAACTTGACCAACGATCTTAAACCGGCCAGCTAAACCTTCCTTGTTTTTCTTGAATACTTTAATGTAATCATCCAAAAAGCCTATCAAGCCCAAGCCAACAGTAGAAACGAGCAAGGTTATGATGTAGATATTATGCAGTTTGGCAAAAAGAATTGTTGGAATGAGAATACAGGATAAAATAATCAAACCGCCCATGGTGGGAGTTCCTTGCTTGCTCATTTGTCCTTGCAAACCAAGGTCGCGGATAATTTCCCCTACCTGCTTGAGTTGCAGATATTGAATAATCTTCTTTCCAAATACCATCGAAATCACCAACGATACGATTAAAGCCATCGCTGCTCGAAAGGAGATAAACTGAAAGAGTCCAACTCCTGGTAATTCGGTGTGCTTATCGAGATAATCAAAGAGATAGTATAGCATCAGCTTCCCTGTAGATTAAATGTTTCTTTTAGTTCTTGCATGTCATCAAATGGATGTTTCACGCCTTTGATTTCTTGATATTTCTCGTGGCCTTTACCTGCAACGAGAATGATATCGCCCGACTGACTTAAAGCACAAGCCGTACGAA
>JBIKOC010000369.1:0-2866 GCA_044358335.1 Flavobacteriales bacterium
CGAAGCGACTGGCGCTAGCAGCGTTGTTTGGAATCCAACTACTGGCTTAGCTGATCCAAATTTATCGATGACCGCTGCTACTCCATCAGATTCGACTTGGTATCATGTTAGTGGAACGGATGTAAATGGTTGTGCTGTTTCCACGAGTGATTCGGTACTAGTTTTCCCTGGGATTTCTCCACAAGCAGGATTTAGCTTTTTACAAATCAATAATTTCGAAGTTGTTTTTACCAATACATCTACCAACGTAGAACAAACATTTTGGACAATCAATGATCAATTATTCACCACGTTTGATTGTACTTATAACTTCCCTTTTGATGATACCTACAATGTGGAATTAATCGTTAAAAACGACTGTGGAAGTGATACGATTCAGACAACAATTGAAGTGATTAAAATAGTTGGAATAGAGTACATTAACGCAAATCAACTAAAGTTTTACCCGAACCCTGTTCTAGACCAAATTTCCATTCACAATCCTTGGAAAAATACACAAACGGTTCAGGTAAATATGTTTGATTCGGTAGGCAAATTGGTTTTGAAAAACACTTCGAGTGAAGCCTTAATTCAACTATCTGTGAAGGATATGACTCCAGGAATTTATTACCTGCAGCTAGTTCAAGGACAATCGATTTTGAAATCTCGCTTTGTTCATACCCGCTAAATGATGAGTAGCGTTGAACGCTATATTGATAGCCTTTCCAGTTCTGAGCAAGCTGTGTTTTTCTGTGCCCGAGGGTTAATATTAAATTCAGCTCCGGGAATAACGGAAAAGCTATCCTATAAGATTCCATTTTTCTATTATATGGGACCATTTTGCTACCTCAACCCATATAAAGGAGGTACAGACTTGGGCTTCTTTTACGGCGTAGATTTATCTAACGAACAAGGAATCTTGGAAAGTCGCGACAGAAAACAGGTTCAGAGTATTCCTATCTATACGTTAGATGATTATTACGATAAAGAAACTGCCATACGCGAAATTCTTCAGGAAGCGTTATTGGTGAGTCAATTTCGTCGCTCGAAAAAAAATCCTTAATAACACGTCAAAATCACCGCCGCAGTTTGTTTTCCTGAGCGATTTTGGGGTATGTTTGAAGCAAATGAATCGCATTCACCCTATTCTGCGTTTTCGAGCTTTGTTATGCCTGATTTTGCTTCTGTCGGCTTGTACCGAGAGGCGAGATCTGGCTCAGAATACAGTTGTGGTCCATTTTTTAGCAGAGCCGAATGGTTTACATCCCACAAATGATAATAACGCCTATCAGCGATTTGTTTTTCAGTGCACACAAAAACGGTTGATGTCCATCGATTTGAGGGATCAAAAACTTCATCCCGATGTGCTTGCCTCCTACCCCGAAATTCAACCCGATAGTCTTTCGTACCGCTGTAAAATACGTTCAGATATACGTTGGGATGATGGAAAACCGCTTAGTATAAACGACATTCTTTTTACGTTTAAAGTCATTACTTGCCCCTTGGTGAATAACCCGGATGGGAAATCCTATTTCAATAAACTGATCGCAGCTGATGCCATCGAAGGCACTAAGGACGAGTTCATGCTGCGACTCAGCAAACGTTACTACGATAACCTCAGTTTGTTGAGTTATGTAATTGTTTTACAAGAAAAGTTCTACGATCCTGCTGGTTTGTTACGCTCTTATTCGGTAAGTGATTTTCAGGAAAAGAAAGAACTCATGTCGAATGATTCCAACTTGCAGCAATTTGCCACCAAGTTTAACGCTTCCGATTATGGACGCGTTCCTGCCATGCTTAACGGACTTGGGCCTTATGCAGTAAGTGAGTGGAACACCGGTTCTTCCATCGTTTTAAAACGTAAAGCAAATTGGTGGGGAACGAAAAGCAAATCGCCCTACGAAAAAGCTTTCCCCGAAAAAATCATCTTTCAAATAATCAAAGACATGGAACCAACTGTTCTAGCTTTGAAGAAAGAGCAAATCGACCTAACAACCGAATTGTCTACTCCTGCCCTAGTTAAACTTCGCAAGCGGGAATATTTCAACCAAAACTACCATTCCGAATTTCTGGGTTCGTTTAGCTATACCTACATGGGAATGAATATGCGTCCTGAAGGTGGTCGGATTCCTTATTTCACCGATAGGAAAGTGCGTAAAGCAATGGCACATTGTGTTCCAGTGGATGAAATTATTCAAGTGATAGCTAAAGGATACGCAACGCGGATTCCTTGTTTTATTCTTCCCGCCCAAAGTGATTTTGATAAGAATCTTCCGCTCATCCCATACGATTTACAACGTTCGCGTTCTTTATTGGATGATGCAGGTTGGATGGATACCGATGGAGATAATGTGCGGGATAAATTAATCAACGGACAACGTGTTCCTTTTTCGTTCGCCTTGAGCTATATGGTGTCTCCTGTGACAAAAGAAATCGCCTTGATGATTCGGAATGAACTCTATAAAGTGGGAATCGATGCTCGTTTAGATCCAATGGACTTTTCGTTGTTTTATCAAAATGCATATAATCATCAGTTTGATGCACTCTTAGGCGCTTGGTCTAGTTCGGCACTTCCCGAAGATCCTCGTCAAATATGGCACACCGAAAACTGGGAAAACAAAGGCAGCAATTTCGTTGGTTTTGGCAATGCCCAAAGCGATCGCTTGATTGAAGAAGCGAACCTGGAAATGAATCCGGAAAAACGGAAAGCCATTATGCAAAAGCTACAACAACTCGTTTGGGAAGAACAGCCTTACGTTTTCTTGTTCAATGCTACAAAGAAAGTAGCTCTGCATCGTCGGTTTGCCCATGGTGATTTATATTCTGAACGTCCACATGTATTGTTAAATTACTTGCAACTTCTGCCAGCAGGTGTGCAATCAACACC
>JBIKOC010000370.1:0-2850 GCA_044358335.1 Flavobacteriales bacterium
GATAATAGACATCCATAATCAAAGGCAAAATGCGTGGTGGGATTGGTTGTGGAGGATTAGCAAGTGATCCTAAAATGGTATTTTGTATGGATAGGTTTTCACCATACTGTACATCATTTTGAATAGTAATCTGTGCATCCGTAAATACCTGAGTAAGGTATCGCTGGGCGTTGGCTTGAAGGGAAATGCCTCCAAGAACAACTGCAAGTGAAAGTTTGTATAGTTTATTCATGATTGTGGGATTTTATTTTTAAAACCAGTTACAAAGTTGATGAAGATTTTTACTTGTACAAGCCCTTCAAGGAATTAGATAACTTATTAATTTGTAAGATCGACAAGAATAGAGAAATACGCTAATCGTCCAACCCTTGGTCCTCCATAAACCATTGACACTTTGTTGTTTAACAAATTCGAAGCACCTAATTTGAAAACAGATTTCCATTTTTCAACGGCATAGCTAATCTGACCATCAAGCATTCCATACGATGGGATTGAGCCTGTGAATTGAGGGGAACCCTCGAAACGGAATCCTTCAACCCATTTATAATTGGCATTAAAGGAAAAACGTTCCCCCTTGATAAATGGTAGTTTTATTTTCCGACCGCTGAATCCAATGTTGTATTTGTTAAGCGGTGTATTGAAAGCTGTGATGATTTCATCGGTGACACTTGGTCGATTCAATGCATTGTAAGAATAGTTCGCCGAAAGTTCCAATTTATCGAACAAGTAATAATTCATTCCAAGTGAAAAACCTTGTGTGTAAACTACATCTTTAGTATTAGCTGCTAATCGATACGCTTGTATTTGAGGCACACTGCCTGTAAACGTAACATCTAACCCGATTTTGTAACCAATAAAATCATGATATTCGGATAGGTAATAACTCGCATCAACAAACAAGCGCTTGAATAAAGTACTTCTATAGCCAAACTCGAATGTTTTTACCCTTTCTGGTCGAATTGGATCAACATTAAAATAACTTAAATCGTTAGGATTTAATGTGTTAAGATAATTGAAGAATGAATTAATCTCAATTAGTGAATCGCGACCTGTGATGTTTCCGAGAAGTATTGCACGACCGACATTATAATACAAGTATTGATCGGCTAATGTTGGATTACGAACGGCTGACGAATAAACTGCTCTGAATGTGTGATTATTATTAATCGTGTAAATACCTGAAAAACTTTGAGTAGAAATCCAATTGAAATTTTGGTTTTTATCGACCCGTACAGTGGCATTTACACTTAAACGCTCGGCAAAGAATTTGCGTTGAATACCGGTGTAGGCGCCAAATTCCTTGTTGACAATTACTCTGCGTTTGTAGGTTGTATCGGTACCAACTATTTGATCAATTACTAAGGTATCACTGAAAATAGTTCCATCTGAATTCGGACGATACATACGACCGTTTGCTCCCACTACAAGTTTCGTGAACTTGCCAAATTGAAATTTGTATTCTGCATGTACGTGATATAAAGCTGATTTATCTTTCAATAAAGAGCCTTTATTCGATAATGTACGAGATTTTACTGCTGCAAAAGCAGAATCAAAACGAGCGGTTCCAGGTGCAAAAAAAGAACTCGAAGTTGTTCCATTACCACGATCAACTTTAGCTCGAACAGAATCATGTAGTGTAACTAATTTGTCATAATTAATTGCCATGATGGAATCGTAAGTTGTTTCATTGAACGGTGAAGGATAGCCATCAAACCCTTTAACAATGAAACGAGGCGCATTGAAACCACCTGCAGTCCAGCCATTTTGATAATCCTGTTTCCATTTATTGTTCGACTTAGACAGATTCTGCATTTCGAAAGCTGAAACAACTGCATCGTATGAATCTCCAGCATCTTCATTGGTAGCGTAAACACGGACAAAAAACTTATCCTTCTTCGTTAACTCCAATCGTTGTTGAAAGAACAAGATGTTTTTCAAACTGAAGCGATTTTCACCTTGATAAATAGTAGTACCTGTACCAAAATTGCTACTGAGTATAAGTTCTACATCCGGTTTGAGTCGATAGTGTAAAGCTGCATTTAGCTTAATATTTCGGGTGTTATAATCTACTAAGTCTTTTTCTTGATAACCTGTGCGATAAATGGCTCCAAGACCGGGATAAACCGACTTTAATTGAGGAGTGTTAGAGTAATTATTTCGATAACCTCCTAATTCCTCATCACCATATCGATTAACTGCATCATAACCTCCTGGATTTCCTGATTGTGTTTCAGATTGCTCTGTTGCATCCATGTTATCAGCCACCCAATCATAGGCTCGCATGAACGACATGTTGATTTTGTAGGCAAATTTATCTTCGCCCTTTTTATTTTGAAATTTTTCAGCGTAACGTATGGCCGTTTCAAATAAATCGCGCTCTCCCACTTTGGTTTGAACCGATAAACCAGTATAGTCGAATGGATTTTTAGTGGTCATGCTAATCACACCATTAAAGGCGTTTGGACCATAAAAAGCAGAGCTCGCACCAACGATTATATCCACTTTTTGAACATCTAATTCGGAAGAGCCCAAGAAATTACCCAATGAAAAATTTAATCCAGGAGATTGATTATCAACCCCATCAATGATTTGTAACGATCGAACTGGAGAAGTGCTATTGAAACCTCGTGTGTTGATGATTTTAAATCCTAAGCTAGCTGCCGTTAAATCAACACCTTTCAATGAACCTAAACCATCATAAAAGTTGGCTGCAGGGGTTTCTTTAATGGCTAAGAGATCCATTGCCTCCACAGTAAGTGGCGATTCGCGTTGCTTTTCAGTTAAGCGAGAATCAACGATTTCTACTACCTTCAATAGTTCTTCGTTCGGACTTAAGCTTATTTTTAACGC
>JBIKOC010000371.1:0-2848 GCA_044358335.1 Flavobacteriales bacterium
ATTTCAATTTTAGCCTTCAAGCTGATAGGGGTAATTTCATCCCGACGGGTCTTTGTGAAAAGTCACATAAATCACGTCGTATGAAAACCTTATTGTTTCATTATTCTAAACTTCTCAGTTTCATTTTTGCCATTGCTTTACTGGCTTCCTGCTCTTCATGCAATAAAGATTGTTTTGCAGTAAAGGGGAAAGGAGATTTAGTGAGTAAAACGTATTCAACCAATTCGTTTACTTCAATTCATTCAGCTGTTGAAGCACATGTGTTTTTAACGCAAGGACCTGTTCAGTCAATCGAAATAAAAGGACAACAAAACATCCTCGATATTTTAGATGTAAAAGTGGAAGATGGTGAATTACTCATCGGATTTGAAAATCACTGCGGAAGTATCAATTACGATCAATTGCAGGTTTATATTACTGTTCCTACCATTCAAGCTGTGCGCATAAGTGGTTCGGGTGTATTCGATGCAACCAATACGCTGAATGTGGAATCACTCAACTTCGATATTTCTGGTTCTGCACGAATGAGCGCAACGGTAACAGCTTCCTCTAAAATTGAAGGAAACATTAGCGGTTCAGGTGAAATGTACTTAGCAGGGAACTGTCCAACCGAAAAATTTACCATTTCAGGTTCAGGTAGCATTTTCGCCTATGGTTTGCAATCGAGTCAATCAACTATAAATGTGAGTGGCTCAGGTGATGCCGAAATCTCCGTAAGCGATCACCTCGATGTAACGATCAGTGGCAGTGGAAATGTTCACTACAAAGGACAACCAACAATCAACACATCCATTTCGGGTTCAGGAAAGCTTCATCACGAAAACTGATTATTGCTTCACAAATCGCTTCTGCATCATTCCAGAATCGGTTTTAATCCGAAGGAAATAAATCCCTGCAGCTAAATCGTTCACCGATAATTCCATCTGCGATCCTTGCACACGAAACTCATTACAACGTTTGCCATTTACGTCGATAATTTCTGCATCAGATTGCTTACCCGAATAACCTTTTATACGGAATGTTAATGAGGAACCAACTGGGTTTGGAAAAACATCTACCTGCATATTCGGCACAACTGGAATCTCTACACTACTAAGTGTTTGCAGATTGATCTTATCCACATAAATCGTCTGTCCGAACCGACCTCGATTTTCAAAAGCGAAAATTACATCATTAGCATCTGCAGCATCCCAGATTATTACTGTATCTCTTCTCCATTGAGAACCAGTAGGCTCGAATCGCTCAGAAGTTAGATCAGGAGCAGTAGCCAATTCATCACCACCTTTGAGATAAACGCTCGAAAAGCTTAATCCGCAATCGGTTGAATATAAAACAGCTAATGAATCTGAGTAATTGTTATCGTATTGTGAGTATGCAACATCAAAGCTTAATTGAACAGCAACAGCCGAACTAAAATCTAACTTCTTAGTTAAAAAACGATCGCGTTTGCCTGCTACATCGATGTAGTAATTATCGAAAATCATACTGTATGTTCCTTGCCCAAAACTGCTCCCTAAATCACTAATGATCCAGTTTGCACCATCATTTCCATCATCGTAAAATTTCCATTCATTAGGCAAAGTTCCACTTTCGAAATTCTCTGCTAAAGGCATACTACCGGGTGTTTGTGTAGTGATAAAAGCGTTTTTTGTAATACTGTATGATTGTCCGTTTTGAGTAACCGATAACGTTACTGGATATGTCCCCGAAGCAGCATACGTTACTTTAGGTGCTATACTCGTGGATGTTGCAGGCGACGCGCCCGGAAATGACCAATTAAACGTTGCCGATGAATCACACACGGAGTGATTAACAAACCACAACGTATCGCCCGGACAAGTAAACGAAGAAAAATCCGAAGAGAAATCAGCGATTACAGCAGATGGTTCAACTAAGTCAATTTCCCAAACTCCCAATTGCCAAGTACCTAAACGCAATTTATTCTTCTGGTAAAATGGCATTAAGCGAAGCGGATAAATCGATGCAGGCAATCCCGAACCAACTACCGTCCATGTTGTATTTGTGTTGGAACGATAATACACTGCATTGTGGAAAGTAGCCACATAAACGCCACCATCTGTCCCTGCTTGATGTGCAATTGATTTTATGGATAAACCATTTAATGCGGATGAGGTGATATTCGTCCACAAGATTCCCCCATTGTTGCTGGTGTAGACTTTATTTCCATTAGAACCGGTTGTGTAGGCTATCCAAAGTTCATCAGCATTGGTGTGACTTAATGAGAAATAAAGCTCTCGTTTGCTTTGTGGTAAGGCAACTTGGGTGAATGTAATTCCACCATCGCTTGTTTTCCAAAGCTTGCTCACATTTGAAACTACCTGTTGCACATACATAACCAAAGGATTAGCATGGCTTTGTTCAATCCAATAAACCTTAGCTGCTGGGTCTATTCCAAATGTATATAATGGACCGAAAGAAGCACCACCATCGGTACTTTTGTATAACACATTATCACGTCCCATGTAGGCGATATTCCAGTAATTCCAATCGAACAACATACGTGAACTGGAATTATCGTAATAGCTTTCGTTGGGATACAGATTTGTGCTAAACGTACCAATCACATCATCCTGCAAAAGCGGAATTTTTCGTCCACCGATATCGGAGAAATAGGTTTTGCGTTCCGGACTATAATTCACGTATCCGGTAGCACTTTCACCACCACCTATACTAAGAAATAAACCTGTATCGAACATAGGAGAATAAGCTGCATTTCCATTGTGGTAGCGACCTCCAACGATGATATCATCATTCCAACCTTGATCCATTCCCCAAAAATTGGAAGCAAAAATTCCGCGTGTTCTAGATTCATGTGTGGTACACCAAT
>JBIKOC010000372.1:0-2845 GCA_044358335.1 Flavobacteriales bacterium
GGTAGGTTCTTAATTGACGATACACCATCAATTTCACCGAATATCGATGGATTTATTGAGCATAGGCATGATCAAAGTGTATTTTCTCTATTAGCAAAATTATATAAAGTTCCTACAGTTTCTTATTTTGAATGTTTTTTCCCGATAATTAAAAATAGCACACTTAAAAGCGTCACTAATTGCGCTCCGGACTGGAAAGTTATTAGAAATTATCCAATCCATGCTAAAAGAGATAAGGATTATGGATTGCTAGATAGAGTGCGTAAGGTTTTTCTAAATGTTAAGAAACGTTTAGTTGTTTTGATATGAGAGTAAGTATTGTTACATCAGCTTATAACGTGTCAGATTGCATTCAGTCAACGATTGACTCATTGAGGAATCAGAGTTCTAGGAATTTTCAATGGATAATTGTTGATGGAGGGTCAGTTGATGGGTCGTTAGAAATTTACAGAAAGAATTCTGACTTGATTGACTTTTGTATTAGTGAGCCTGATACGGGAATTTATGAAGCATGGAATAAGGGTTTGATTAATGTTCAAGGTGATTGGGTTCTTTTTTTGGGGGCAGGTGATTCATTGGCTTCAGAGAAATTAATTGAATTAATTGATTATGAATTAAATCGATTAGATGCTTCGGTCAAGTTTGTATGTGGAGATATATATTTAGTTGACCAGCACTTTAAAAAAAGGATTTCAGGAAACTTCAATTTTGGCGATTGGGATCTTGGGCTGCCAAAACTTCCTCCACATCCAGGAGTTTTTCATAGGGCAGACTTGTTTAACTCTAAACAGAAGTTTGATGAGACATATAAAATTGCAGGCGACTCAAAATTTATGCTTGAGCACATTAACAAAGATAATTTTGTTCATAAAGACCTTGTAATAACTTATATGGTTACTGGTGGCATTAGCTCTAAACCAGAATCTTGGGAAGTGATTAGGAGAGAAAAGGCACGTATCAGGAAAGAGCTTAAATTAAGTCCGCCTTCCTTCGTAAATATAATTAAAGATACTAAGCTTAATATTAAGCCGATTTTATTTTTGATTTTTGGCCATATTCTAATAAAGATAATTAACTGCATGAGGCATAAATAAGTTTTGATTTATTTTTTTATTTTACTTATTCTTACCTATTGGGCAGTTTGCAGATATCGTTCTAAAAGGCTTGTCTATTTGCCATTCTTCTTATTGTTTTTATTTTCCGCATTTCGAGTTGATGCTGGTTATGACTACGGGTCATACGTCCAAGTTTTGAACTCAAATTTTTATTTAGTTTTATTTGAACCGGTTCCATTAGTTTTAGGGTTCATTTCTAATTTTTTTAGAAACCCTCAAATATTTTTTATATTAACAGCAGGTTTTCTGTTGTTAAGTTTGTTTATTTTTGTTAAGAGAGACCAACAAAAATTTATATTTTTAATTCTATATTTCTTTTAATTGCTTATTCATTATTTTCAAGAAATAAATTGTTGTCTTTATTTTTCTTTGTTTTGACAGTCTTTGCACATAAAACTGCGTTAGTGGCTACCGTACCATTGATTGTTTTGTTAATCAGTTATAAGTATTTTGAAAAATACTTATATTTCTTTGCGCTACCCATAATAATTTTAATTGCATCTTCGGTTTACTTCATAGTTCCTCGCCTTGATTACTTGAATAACATTGACATTTCAGGGGCTTACGGGGTTAAAGGAGCTATTTTTTGGTTGATGTTGACGTTACCATTTATTGCCATGTCAAAAAAATATCAATCTGCCTACAGTGATCCAATTCTATCTATTACAATAATAGGATTAGGACTTTTCGCAGGGCTCTCTTTTTTTGGATATTTTGTCACTCGTATATTTGTTTTTTTTGCGCCTTTCGCGACACTTTTTATTGCAAGGTCAATGCACATTTATTTTAATAAATATTCAACGATAGTTGCTTTTGCTATATCAATATTATCACTTTCAATCAGTTTGTATGGCGCATCGAACAATCCTTATTTCGACTTCTTGAATAATTATAAAATATATCCTTCTGAGTGTAATAACTGCAACATTAGGCTTGAAGAGGACTTTTAAATAGGATGGTTGATTTAACTATAGCCATTTCAACATTCGAAGATAGAATTTATAATTTAATTAGTTGGGAATTTGATCAGAGACTATGCTACTTAATTGTGTGGCAAAACCCATCTAATCTAAGTTTTGATTCAGCTATATTTCCTAATAATGTTGAGCTGGTGTGTATATCCACTTATGGTGTTGCAAATAGTAGAAATTTTGCATTGAATTGTTGTAAGACTAAGTGGATTTGGTTTATGGACGATGATGTTCATATCCCTAATGAATCGACTGATATTTTAATCCATTTGCTCCCAGTCTATGATGAGTCAAGCATTTTGATAGCCTCGGTGAATTTTGGTCATACTATTCCGATTAAAAGATTTACCTTTAAAAGCAAATCAATATTCAGTTTTACAAGCGTTGGTACTATTCAAATAATTTGTAGTGCTCAGAGAGCTCTAGAAAGCAATTCATTTTTTCCTGTAAATATGGGTGCTGGAAGTAAATATCCAGTATGTGATGAGCCTGTTTTTTTGTTACGTATGATACGAAATGCACAAGTTTCTTTGTGTGGTATTACGGATGTTATTGTTAATCATCCACCTGATAGTTCTGGTGTAAACCTTAGCAAGTCTGAGAATTTAATATCTAGAGCAATGTTTTTTAAAGAGGCTTTTGGTTTTCCTCTGTGTCTTTTTGTAAGTGCTTGTTTTTTTGTTAAGCATTGTAAAAAGATTAAATGGAAATTTATTTATTTATTTTATTTTCTTTCACCTAACTGATCCTATTCCGATA
>JBIKOC010000373.1:0-2838 GCA_044358335.1 Flavobacteriales bacterium
TGCCTAGTTTTACATCTTTTAACTTGACTACTTCTTCTAATTGGTTTTTTATTTGGGTTACAACTTGTGTTGTTTTTTCGTTACCAAGTTCTTTATTAGCCTTTTCAAGTCTGTAATATTCTTCTTTTAATTCAGCCTCCAATTTTGGCCATTCTGAAGTTTCGTTCAGTTCATCTATGGTTTTGAGAGTTTTGCGAAGATTGGTCAGTACTTCCTGTTTTCCATCTACATCATTCTTATTGTTTTCAAAAGCCTTTTCGATTTTCTCTAAATCTGATTCTGCCTTTTTCATTTTTGCATCATCAGAATGATTATCATCATTTTTTAATTCTGAAACCGCTCCTTTTGCCTTTCTAATTTCGTTCAATAGCCATTCTGTATCAACTGATTGAACTGTGTCAGTTGGAACTTCTATTTCAGATGTATGATCTAAATAAGGGAAATATGCTTGTACAGAAACTTTTTGTGATTTATCGATATGTATTGTTAAATCAACGTCTGAATTTTCTGGAAGTAAAGCAGGCAAATCAGAACCTGATATAACAATATCGTAAACATGTTCATTGTAAATTGCCCTTGTACCGTCGGAAGCATGTTCGCCTTGATAAAGTGGAATTTTGATGAAATCAGAATCCATACCAGGGCGAATTTGTTTTTGAGTTTTAAGACCATTTTTAGTTCCAGTCGTTGGTAAGGATTTATTTTTTTCCAATCCAGGAACTTCCTTAAAAACAATTTTTCCAGTAGATTTTAATTTAATCTCAATGCCCCAATTATATGGTAAAGTTGCACTTCCAATTTTAGAACCTTGAATCACACTAAATGAATTTGGTTCGCTTTCTAACAGGTTTCCTTTGTCATCATAAAGAGTAACTCCAAAAACATTGGTTTTACCTTCATTCAATTGAACATCTATTACTTCACCTATTGTATTTATTTCGACTTTCCCACTTGACCAAGCATTGTCGCCTCTTTTTATTTCAGCAAATACTTTATCTGGGATTTCACCTTCGGTTTTGTCTGTTAAGATTTTAAGTGTTACAAATTCTTCTGTTTCAACAGTTGATGCTTCATGACCAATTTCGAGCTGAATTTTTGTTTTGTCTCTGGTTTGTTCTTTGATTTCTTCGGACAATTCAACGGTAGAAGCATATAAAGCAGCCCCTTTTGAAACAACTGTCATTGGGTCAACACTTGTGTCTGGCTTGCAAACTTGCTTTTCCAGCATTTCTCTCAATGTTGGAGAGAGTGTTGGCCCCCCAACCAAAATAAGTGAATCTAAAGAACTTCCTTTTAAATTGTTTCTTTTTAAAAGTGTTAAACTGCAATCAATTGCTTTTTGGAAAATAGGTGAGAGAACATTTTTAAGTTGATCTTGTGTTACTGTTAAATCAATTTCAATATCTTCTCCTTCATCATTTTCACCGCATTCTCCTGGTTCTACATATATGTTATGTGATGGATTAAATGAAAGATTATTCTTTATTTCTTCAGCAAAAAATTTCAACCCACTTCGATATTCTTCTTTCTTAATATCGTCTGCTAGCAAATCGTCAATAGAAAATCTTTCTTGAATGTGTGGGATTATAAGTTGGTCTACAATTGCGTAATCTAAATTTTTCCCACCTAAGTAATTGTCACCTTCGGTGTCAATTACTTTCATTATACCATCTTCTACCTTTAGAAGTGCAGCATCAAATGTTCCACCACCAAAGTCGAATACCAACCAAAAACCATCTTTCTTTTTACTATCAAGTCCATATGCCATTGAAGCTGCAACTGGTTCTTGAAGCACTTCAACATGGTCAAAGCCAGCTAACTTGCCAGCTCTTCTTGTTGCATCTATCTGGTTGTTCTTGAATGCAGCAGGAACGGTAATAACAGCAGCGTTTATATTCTCATCCTGTATATATTCTTTAAGCCTTTTAAGTACTTCAGCCGAAAGTTCTTCTGATGAAAAGTCTTTGTTAACATTAGAAACAGAATATCTTTTGTCTGTCCCCATTGTTCTCTTAAACTCAACAAAGGAATTGATTGACTTACTTCCTGATAATGATTTTAAACTTTCAGATCTATAGTTGGAATATGCAGGATCACCAA
This sequence comes from Flavobacteriales bacterium, assembly GCA_044358335.1. Lineage (GTDB taxonomy): Bacteria > Bacteroidota > Bacteroidia > M30B66 > M30B66 > CALQRR01. The sequence goes on from JBIKOC010000373.1 coordinate 2,101, forward strand.
CTAATATACTTCCATTGTTTCTAAATGAAACACAAGATGGAGTCGTTTCTTTTTTTCTATCTGGGAGTGCTTTGATGATTTCAATATCTCCTTTTTCCATTCTTGAAATTGCAGAATTGGTTGTACCTAAGTCAATTCCGTAATCAATTTTTGTTCTTGCCATTGTGTAAAGTGTTAATTTTGAGAAACTTCAACTTGAGCTCTTTGAATCAAAATGCCATTAAAGTTTACTTGCGGTTTTATGATTTTAGAAATTATTTTTTTGCCTGACTCTATGGTTTCATCTTCAACAAAGTTGATGACATCAATATTCATTCGCTCATCATATTCATTGTTTAGCAAATTGACCATTTCATAACCATTGGCTGCAAAGTTTGATTGAATTCGTTCAATGCCTTTTTCCAATGGCTTTAGACCTTTTATATCTGCATCCATTCTTGAAATGTTCTTTTGCATTCTAACTATTTCGTCAGCAACCTTAAGGGCAAGGGAATGGTCTAATTTTTCAGAAGTTTTTGTTGATTGATTTTTGGACTCTTCTTGTTGAACTTTTAATTGTGTTTCAAGAACTTCAATAAGTTTGTTGTCAAGCTTCAAACTTTCTTCCTCCAATGCTTTTTTAGTGTTTTTAATTTGCGTTTCAACATCCGCTTGACTCGATTTTATGCGCTTGCCTAAAAACAAATACATCAACGCTCCAAGAAGAAGTATGGCCAAAGTGGCAATAATCCAATAAAG
>JBIKOC010000020.1:0-9820 GCA_044358335.1 Flavobacteriales bacterium
TCGGATTTCTTGTAATTCCTTGCGAACACGTTCTCTTTCTACTTGATCAATTGGTGGTTTCTTAAGGATTTGGGCAACCTGAATTTCACTTTCAATAAATGGAACGCTGTCTTTAGGAATTGCATCGTAGTATGCTCTCACTTCAGCAGGAGAAACTTTCACATCGCCCGCAATTTTACCTTGCATTTGCTGAACAACTAACTGATCACGAATACGTTCCCTGAAATCGTCCTTAATTTGAACGATTGATTTTCCTAAGTAAGCCTCTAGCTTTTCTACTGAGCCAATTTGACCAACGAAATACCGGATTTTCTTATTTAATTCACCATCTACTTGATCATCAGATACAACAACACTATCCTTTTCGGCTTGATTTAGCAGAAGTTTCTGAATAATCATATCTTCAAGGATATTGCAACGAAGATTAGAATCAGGAGTACCTGATTGTTGCTCAACTTGCAAGGCTTGAGCTTCAACATCAGAAAGAAGTATTGCTTTGTCGCCTACAACAGCAACGATTTTGTCGATTGTTTCAGTTTGAGCAAAAAGATTACCCGAATATAAACACACGAGGATTAAAAAGAGGATTCTATTTACCTGCATCCGGACGTTCAATATTATTTTCATTCATTGCATCGTTATAGGCGTCTTGTTGCATCTGTTCAATAAGCCTGATTTTACGTTTGTTAAGAATAATATTTCGGATATTTTCCTTTTCAAAACTAAGAGGAGCATTACTGTCTTTCACCATAAAACCAGTAATGGCAACAAGGTAGTGGTATTCCTTATCATCCAAATCTAATAATCGTTTGTTGCTAGAAAAATCAGAATTGGAATAATTTCCCATTGGTATTTCCTTGATTACATCGTCTAGTAATAACCAATTAGAGTCATCCAGCAGGAAATTAACGGCATAGAGATTTGCAAATTGCTCCAGCTTATTTTTATCGTCCTTGTTTGAAGAGAGAAACCATTTTCTAGCTTTATCAACATTGGGTGTTTTAAGAGGCAGTTTGAGGTATTTTAAACGAATAATGTTACTTCTCAATTCAAAATTTGCTGCGTTCTCCAGATAATACTTTTCAATTTCAGCAATCGACACAGTTGTATCAAGCTTTTGGCGAATTAATTCTCGTTCGTAGGCAAAAATAATTAATGAAGCCCGATAGTCTTCTAATTGCTGAGTTACATCCTTTTGGTTATCGGTTAAATTATTTTCAGCACGTTGAAGAACCACGTTTTTTTTTATCCATTGCTCGATGTAATCGTTAGCAAAAGTTGCACTGTCTTTTTTTGAAAGTCCATAAGGCATAGCCATTTGGAGTTCTTTCAAGCTTAAGTACTTATCATTAACTCGTGCAACCATATCTTCCTCCTTACTATCACCACCACAGGAAGAAATAGTAAGCAGAAAAAAACTAATGCTGATTAATCTAAGCAAGATCATGAATGAAAGATTGCATCGGGAGAAAATCAAACGGCCCGTTCAGGTTAATCTACCAAAACGGGCCGAAATGAAATCAATCAATTATTTAATGGAATCAAAAACATCCCTTTTTACATCAACCGTGTATTTGGCTTTCAATTGTTTAATCCATTCTAATTCTAAGAATGTTTGATAATCGGCTGTTATCATACCTCGAGCTTCTTGAAGCGTCTTAGGAGTTGGCTCAACAACTTTTGAAATCTCAACAAAAGTCACAGAACCATCCGCATTAATTTTATCAGGAGATATACCTACATTCCAAGTAACTGCATCGATAACTTCATTGTCGCCTTTAGAAAAAGTACCTTTTTCGGTTTGGAGATTCAATTGAGAAGACTTATTAATCTTCGTAGAAATCTCTTCGATACTTGTTCCTTTCTTCATGCGTTTTTCAACAAGTTTTCGAGTTGCTTTAGCAGTAGCAACATCTTTCGATTTGTATACAACAGCTTCAACTCGATCGCTCCACATGTATTTCCCTATATTTTGAGCATGGAAATTTTCAAGACCAACAGTGTCTTTAAGAGCCTTTGACCAAACGTTTTCATCCGTTATTTCGAAAAGTAAAATTCCATCTCGGTATTCTTGCATCAACATGCGGAATTCAGGATATTTTTGCTCTAGTCGAGCATCTTCGTATCCAATGATTTTTTCATTTCTGAAATAATCATATGATTTACGAACTAGAGCTTCAACTACACTTTCTTTGGGTTGTTTACTTTGATTTTGAGCTAAGAATTGAGCAAAATCGTATTGAGTTGTTGTTTCATTACCCAATTTGAAAAGCGGTTTAATCATTGCTTTAGTTGCATCTGATTTCCAATGAGCACTTAAAAAGCTAGTATCAACTTTAGTAATTAACTCATTAAGAGCTTTTGCATCTTCCGTAAAACCACTCTCTTTTTTAATTCGAAGAATAACAGCATCACGACTGACTTGAGAACGAGAATCTTTACTAATTTTTTGTTTTAACTCAGCTTTTAATTCATCGAAAGTTTGAACGCCTTTTCTTTCAAGTCGTTTAACGATATGCCAACCATATTGAGTTTTAAAAGGTTCGCTTACTTCGTTATCATTTTTCAAATCGAAAGCTACTTTTTCGAATTCAGGAACCATTTTACCTGTACCAAACCAAGGTAATTGTCCGCCATTCTTTCCTGAAGTTCTATCGTCAGAAAATTGAGAGGCTAATTGTCCGAATTCCTCTCCTTTTTTAATTCGCTCAGAGATTTCTTCGATCTTCTTTTTATTGGCGGAAATAATAGAATCCTTAGCATTCTCAGGATTTTTGACCATGATATGAGCTACATGAACCTGACCTTGCGCGTCACGTAAATTTGTGACCTTAAGAATGTGGTATCCAAACTTGGTACGAACAGGCATAGATACTTCTCCAACAGGAGTAGTGTATGCAGATGTTTCGAAAGGGTAAACCATCATCATCGAGGTAAAATATCCTAAATCACCACCATTTTGTTTGGCAGAAGGATCTTCCGAATTTTGGCTAGCAAGAGTTGCAAAATCCTCCCCTTTAAGAACACGAGCACGAATAGCAATTGCTTTATTATAAGCAACAAGTGTATCTTTAGGAAGCGGATCAGCAGGAAGACTAATAAGAATATGGCTCGCACGAACATCCTTCTTCATGCGATCGTATGCTTCTTGAATAAGCTTATCGTTTACATTCTTATCGGTTAAATAAGGAGTTGCTAATTGGCGACGATATCCTTTTAATTCATTAATAAAAGCTTGAGCGGTATCTTTTCCTACTGCTTTTGCGGCTTTTACTTTTAACTTAAAGTTGATGAATAACTGAAGATACTCTTCCAAGGCTTTTCTGTCAGAGGACGTTTCTTTCGAGTTATTTTTCCTATAAATACTTTCAAACTCTCCACGAGTAACGGGATCCCCACCAACAATTAGTAAAACAGGATCTTCAATTACAGGAGTTGAACTTACCACCGGAACAGTTGCTGCTGGTATTGAAGTAGAAGTAACCTTTTTTTTCACGGCAGTTTGTCCAAAAGCCAATGAACCTGAAAGGATACAGGTTGCCAATAAAATCTTGTTTCTCTGCATTTTGTTTGTTCTTACGTAATAGAGCCTGCGAAAATAGTCGAATACTCAGATAAATCAAAGGATACAATCTTATAAAGACAGGTGTAGTAATTTGGGATGATTTTAAGATATATTTGCAAGAAACAGGCCCCCTAAATCGTGGAATCTAAGGAGAAAATACTTGATTTTACAGAGAAACTACCCAATCGGGAAGGTTCTACAGAACAGGAAAGAAATAACCGAATCATTAATTCGGCGGTAGCTTATATGGCTGCATTTTCCATAGCTTATGTGAGTTTCAATGTGGTAACCTCACTTTTCGCCAAGCGATTTCATCTTTTTTACAAGTTATTTTTCTTCAAAGTTGAGTTTACTCAGAATTATGACTTGTGGACAATAGAGTCGGTTTTGAAGACTTTCGTTTCAGGCCCAACATTTTGTTTGATTGCAGGAGTTTTAGCATTAATTATTCAGAAGTTTTATCGTAAACGCCCCGGCATATTAAAAACTTTTTGGTTGTGGCTTGGGCTTCACTATTTGAACTTTTTTTGTACACAATTGGTATTAATGCCAATTAAGAATACTGGTTCGCAAGGAATTAATGCTAGTTTCTTGGGTATTGTAGCAGATTATCTTTACTGGGAAGATTTTGCCAAACTTATCGCCTCAATTTTAGCAACCCTAATGCTCATTTCTATTGGGGCAATTACTGCTAAATCGTTTATTCAGATTACCAATAGTACTCATCATGTTTCCAAAAACGAAAACAGAATTATCTATTTATTTCAAACTGTTTTATTGCCTTATTTAATTTGCTCAGGAATTGCTTTAATCTATTTCTCCGACGGTTCCTTTATCTTAAATTTAGGTTTAGTCTTCACTATGTTTGTGGTGGTTGTATCGATATTCATCAATGCCATGAAGAATAAAATGATAATGATATACAGGTTACCCGAATCAGGTATGATTGAGAACCGATTTCTGATCATTTTAGCATCAACACTAATTCTGATGAAAATTCTCTTGAATAACGGAATAATGTTCTAAGAGAAATTATCTACTAGAGTAATTCGGTGCTTCCCGGGTAATACTTACATCATGTGGATGTGATTCACGCACTCCAGCAGCTGTAATACGAATGAGTTTCTTAGTTTGTAAAACTTGAATGTTTTGCGCTCCGCAATAACCCATTCCAGCTCTTAAACCGCCTATCATTTGATATAGCACTTCTGATAATGTTCCTTTAAAAGGTACTTGTCCAACAATACCTTCAGGAACTAGTTTTTTAATATCGTCTTCGGCATCTTGAAAATAGCGGTCTTTTGAACCAGTTTGCATGGCTTCAATGGAACCCATTCCACGGTATGACTTAAATTTCCGGCCTTCGAAAATGATTGTTTCACCGGGAGATTCTTCCACCCCAGCAAAAAGAGATCCTGCCATAATAGTTGATGCGCCAGCAGCAATTGCTTTTGCTATATCTCCCGAAAAACGAATTCCGCCATCTGCTATAACAGGGACACCTGATCCATGAAGTTCACGTGCAACATCCATCACAGCTGTTAATTGAGGAACTCCAACACCTGCAATCACGCGTGTTGTACAAATAGAACCTGGACCAATTCCAACTTTTACGGCATCAGCTCCTGCTTCAACCAACATTTTAGCTGCAGCGGCTGTTGCGATATTACCTACAACTACTTGAAGATTAGGAAATGCTGCCTTTACTTCTTTCAATTTTTCGATAACACCTTTGGAATGACCGTGTGCAGTATCGATGATAACAGCATCAGCACCAGCTTTAACTAAAGCAGTAACTCGTTCCAATGTATCGGCTGTAACTCCTACTGCTGCGGCAACACGCAATCGACCAAAATCATCTTTACACGCGTTTGGGCGAAGTCGGTTCTTAATAATGTCTTTGTATGTGATTAAACCTACCAAACGATATTCCTGATCAACAACTGGTAATTTTTCAATTTTGTAATCCTGTAAAAGGATCTCAGCTTTGGCCAAATTAGTTTGGGTTGTTGTGATGAGGTTTTCTTTTGTCATCACATCTTTCACTGGCTTATCGAATCTTTTTTCAAATCGAAGGTCTCTGTTGGTAATAATTCCAACCAATTTCCGATTGTCATCGACAACTGGAATACCGCCAATTTTATTTTCCTTCATCAACTGAAGAGCATCCGCAACAACAGCATTTTCGTGTAAAACAACCGGGTCTATGATCATTCCGCTTTCGGAACGCTTCACTTTTTTCACCTCAGCAGCCTGAAGAGCAATGCTCATATTTTTATGCAAAACGCCTATTCCACCTTCCTGAGCAATAGCAATTGCTAAAGCCGATTCGGTGACGGTATCCATCGCAGCAGAAACGATTGGAACGTTCAGCTTTATAGTTCGTGTGAAATGGGTGCTGATATCAGTTTCTCGAGGAAGTACTTCAGAATAATCTGGAATTAAAAGTACGTCGTCGTATGTTAAACCTTCCGCGAATTTTGAATGGTGTTCCATGGCAACCGGGTGAACGGGCTTAGTCCCGAATTGCGCGCAAATATAGCAATTTAATATGCCCGAATAATCCCGAAATATTAAATTAATAATACCCATCCGGCTATACTAGTTCTTCTCACACTTTACTTGCAAAAGAACCATTACAACCGGGTACTTCCATAGTTCATTAAACGATGAAAAGCACTCCCAGCAGCAGCGTCTTGTAATAAACTAGTTGGGTTATTTTTTCCCAACAACCAATTCAAGTAAATCGTCTTCTTGCAACCACGTTTGAGCGAGTTCCTGCAATTTTTGTTGGCTCACAGCACGAATCGCTGCAGTATAATGCAGGTAATAATCGTTGCCAACACCATACAAATGAAGATTCTTAAATCGCTCCATGCGTTCAAACGGTCCTTCAAAGCTTTTCAATAAAGAACCTAAGAGATAGTTTTTGACCAAATCGAGTTCTTCATTGCTCACCAATTCATCTCGAAGAATACTTATTTCCTTATAGATTTCTTCGAGAGCTGCTGAACACACATCTGCACCAACTTCCGTGCTGATGTAGAAATAACTATCCGAACGATACGGCATCACACCTGCGCCAATTCCGTATGTATAGCCTTTGTCTTCACGGATATTAGTCATCAATCGCGAGCCAAAATAACCACCCAAAATGGTCGTGAGCACTTTCATGGCGAAATAATCCGGATGGTTTTTGGGAAACATTCGTCTTCCAATTCGAATAGCCGATTGAATGGCATCGTCTTTCGGAATGAATTGTTTCCGCTCAGAGAATTTCAAAGGGGTTTCTAGTGCTAATGCAGATAAGAATTTCCCTTCACCCTTTAATTGACCAAAAGTGGTTTCCAATAATTGATGAATAGAGTCATCCATTTTACCACTCACAAACAACTTAGCAGCAGTTGGGTTATATTGATTTTGATAGAAATGGATTAACTCATTTCGCTGCATAGCGCGATAATCGTTCTCATCGAATGATGTTCCATAAGGAGTTTCGGCATAGAGTAATTCTTGAAAACGCTTGCCAGCAACAAATCCAACTTTACCCAAGTTGACTGTATATTTCTGAAGTCTATTGGAACGCATAATTTCCCATTCTTCTTCTGGGAATGTGGAATTCATCAAGATATCTTCTACTACAGGAAGTGTTTTCGCTAAGTGTTTATTGAGCGAATACAGAGTAATACCTGAGAAATCTTTATCAATATCGAGTTCGAGAAATGCCCCAAAATCATCCACATCATTGGCAATTTGGGCAGCATTCCGTTGGCGTGTTCCTTCCTGAAGCATGGATGCTGTATAAGAAGGAATTAAGGGATTGCTATAGCGAGAAGTTCCTGCGGCAAATAGTAATTCAACTTTGAGCACTTCTTGAGAACCCGCCGACAAACTAAACACTTCCATTCCATTGGAAAGCGTGAATTGTTCTGGAAATTGAGGATTTACCGAATCAATTGGATGTGTGGGAGGAGCTGTTAAACGATCGAGCTGTATCATTCGGCACGGAGATAATAAAGGGTAGAACAATTTTCTTCACGCAAAATACTTTTGGCAGCTTGCATTACATCGGCTACAGTAACTGCTTGCAAACGAGCAATCTCGGCATTCACCATTTCTATATCGCCCAACAATTCGCCAAATGCTAGATTCATGGCCTTATTGAGCACACTCACTTCCCCAAAAACATGGGTGCTTTCTGCTTTATTTTTCACTTTACTCAATTCCTGCTCAGTGATTCCTTCGTTTAATAAACGTGAAATCTCCGATTGAATTCCTGATTCTGCATCTTCTGGCTTCACTCCATTTCGAAGTCTACCTGAAATTACAAATAAGCCTTTTTCAAAACTTCCACTTACATGAGCGGATAAGTCGGTAAACAACTGACGATCTTTTACCAAAGCATTGTAGAATCGCGATGATTGACCACGCCCTAACACATCCGAAAGTAAATCCTGCGCATGGTATTCTTTGTCCATACGTGCCGCCATGTGATACACTTTATGAATCGCGTCCGAAGGCACATCCCGGTGAACGGTACTCCGGCGAGGAGCTTTTTGTTCCGGTTCAACGATGGAAATGCGTTCTGGTCGTTTGCCAGAAGGAATCGGTGAAAACCATTTTTCTGCAAGGCGCTTCACTTCATCGTGCTTCACATTTCCCGCTACTACCATAACAGCATTCGATGGCAAATAGAATCGATGAAAAAAGGCTTTCACATCTTCCATAGTAGCATCTTCAATATGCTTTATTTCCTTACCAATTGTAGCCCAGCGATAAGGATGCACGTGATAGGCTAAGGGGCGTAAAAGCAACCATTCGTCCCCATATGGTTGATTGAGATAGCGTTGTTTGAATTCTTCAATAACTACACTTCGTTGCACTTCTAAACTTTTTTCAGAAAAAGCCAAACTGAGCATACGGTCGGATTCCAACCAAAAACCAGTTTCTAAATTCTGAGCAGGAAGTGTGAGGTAATAATTGGTGATATCGTTATTGGTAAATGCATTGTTTTCACCACCTGCTTCTTGCAAAGGTGTGTCGTAGCTAGGGATGTTTATCGAACCACCAAACATAAGATGCTCAAACAAATGAGCAAATCCGGTTTGTTCAGGAGATTCGTCTCTTGCACCTACGTCGTAAAGGATATTTATGCAAGCCAACGGCGTGGAAGGATCTTCATGAACAATGACTTTTAGCCCATTGTCGAGCGTAAAACGAGAGTATGAAATCATGGGGCGAATATAGTGCTTGTTCGAGCTGAAGCTAGAATGGAAAAAAATAGAATCTGCCATTTATTCTTTCTACAAACCATTACCTATGAAAAAAGGTTCAATGGATTATCTTTGGCAAACTATGCAAGCTACTATCGAACAGGCCTGGGAAAACCGGGAATTACTCAAAGACACTGCGGTTCAAAAAGTCATTCGTCAAGTAATTGAAGAAATTGATAAAGGTCGCATACGTGTGGCTGAGCCAAATGGAGAAAGTTGGAAAGTAAATGAATGGGTAAAAAAAGCTGTTATTCTTTATTTCCCTATACAACAGATGAAAACCATCGAACTCGGTCCATTTGAGTTTCATGATAAAATGCAACTAAAAACTGGCTATGCTGCCTTAGGTGTTCGTGTGGTTCCGCATGCAGTTGCTCGTTACGGAAGCTTTATAGCTCCTGGAACGATATTGATGCCTTCGTATGTAAATATTGGAGCATATGTAGATGCAGGAACTATGGTAGATACTTGGGCAACTGTTGGCTCATGTGCTCAAATTGGAAAGAATGTACACTTGAGTGGAGGAGTTGGAATTGGAGGAGTTTTAGAACCTGTTCAAGCAAGTCCTGTAATTATTGAAGATGGTTGTTTTATAGGCTCTCGATGTATCGTTGTAGAAGGCGTGCATGTTGGAAAAGAAGCTGTATTAGGAGCGAATGTAGTTATTACCCAAAGCACTAAAATCATTGATGTTACTGTTGACAAACCGATTGAATATAAAGGACATGTCCCTGCGAGATCAGTAGTGATTCCTGGTTCATATACTAAGACATTTCCAGCTGGTGAATTTCAAGTTCCTTGTGCTTTAATTATAGGACAACGAAAAGCATCAACCGATTTAAAAACATCGCTCAATGATGCTCTTCGTGAGCACAGTGTAGCAGTTTAAGTTAAGCCTTGAAAAAGATCCTGATTATTCAAACTGCCTTTATCGGTGACGTGATTTTAGCCACACCCATTTTGGAAGCATTGCACGCTGCTT
>JBIKOC010000374.1:0-2832 GCA_044358335.1 Flavobacteriales bacterium
ATACAAGGTGACATGCTCTCGATCCATTTCACTTAAATCATTAGAGGAAGCTGATATATTCAAAGAATCGAGTCGTACTATTTCAATATTCATCCCGATAGGATAGCCTGATGAATAGGTGTAATCAGCTTTTTCTTTCAAATGAACATCAATCCCTTTTTCAATAATTTCAGGATCGATACATGGATTGTCACCAGTAATTCTGACTATATGTTTCGCATCAATTAATCCAGCTGCTCCAATATATCGTTTTAGAACATCCGTCTCATAACCTCTATATATTTCAGTTGTCTTTGGATTAAAACTTTCAACCCACTCTTGAATAGCATCATCTTCAATCGAATCAGGACAGGCTATTACAATTCCGTCAGCATTTTTGACTTCCTTAATTCTATTTATTATATGCTCTAGAACAGAAGGTCCATTGGGCTGAGGTAGAGGCATTAAAGTTTTTCCGTTTAATCGACTCGAGCCCATACGAGCTTGAATAATTAACCAAACCGAATTTATTTGATTGTCCATCCTCCGTCTATTACTAAGTTATGACCAGTTATGTATGATGCTGAAGGAGAACATAGAAAAACAACAGCACCTTGAATTTCTTCTGGTTTACCAATCCTTTTCAGAGAAGTTTTCTCACTTAATTTTTTAATAAATAACTCTTCTTTCTGAACTTCATTGGATGGGAATGGTCCAGGAGAAATAGCATTCACAAGAATTCCTTCTTTGCCTAAATACTCAGCAAAATATTTAGTGATTTGAATTACTCCTGCTTTGGCTACTCCATAATTGGGAGGATTCATCATATCAGGATTATTCTCGTATACACTAAAATCGGGCGATACTATGCCATACATAGAACCAATATTAATTATACGGCCAGACTTTCTTTTCTTGAAATAGGGTAGTACTTCTCGTATTGCTGAATAAACAGTTTGTAATGTTCCATGAATTGTTTCCGAGAATGAAGCATCACTCAATTGATCGGGTTCCCCATCTACTACACAAACAAATGCATTGTTAATGAGCACATCGATGCGGTTAAACATCTCCCAAACTGTTGAAAACAAACCTTTCAAATCGTCAGTTAGAGTAATGTTGGTTTTTATGAAACATAGTTTTTCGTTTGTAATCGAAAATGCATCCTTAAATTTCGCTTCCGATTGACCTGCAACAACTACTGTTGCTCCTGCATCAAGTAAACCTTCAACCATACTTTTCCCAAGGTAGCCATAGCCTCCAGTTATTACAATAACTTGATTTTCAAGAGAAAAAAGCCGTGTTAGATTCATAGTTCCCAATTGTATGGTAATATAAATTTATTGTCATCAATAATCAATTCATTCAATAACTCATCCGGAATCTTAATCTGATGAGCATGTTTGAATGATAAACTATTTTTCTTGAGTTGATTGATAGAATCTACTCCAATTATAATGCGGTCAATGTTATTGTTGTGATATAAAAAAGAAAGGCAAAGGACCTCCGCAGAAATATTCAATTCATAGCATACACTTGAAACGCGATTTAGTTGTTTATTCACCGGTTTGAAAAATGAAGGTCTTTTTTCTTTTTCCATAAGTAAAAGTCCTTGAAGAAAAGCCGAGCGAATATGGATCTCGGTCCCCATTTCTTTCAATATTGGTAACCATTTAACAAATCTTCTATCTGCTATATTCATAGGAAATTGTACAAGATCAGGACAAAATCCTAGAGACAAAAAGTGTTGTAGTTCTTCTGGATGATAGATCGATATTCCTATTTTTTTTACAAGTCCTTCAACCTTTAATTCTTTTAATTCTTTCCACAACGTGGGATTTCTTTTTAAATCAGAATAATCATGCAGGATATATCCATAAACAGTAGAAATGGATAAATCATTCAATGATTTTTCAAGCGCTGATTTTACTTGCCCAGTCTTTGTTTCGGCTGGTAGTTTTGTTACTACATTGAAATTTCCAATGGCGTTTCTACCTAATACTTCTTCGCTATTGCCATAAGCAGGTGCAGTATCTAGTAGATCGATTCCATTTGAAAATGCTTCATCTAGTATCGATCTAACACCAGTTTCAGTAAGGACTTCAGATTGATTGTTTATTCCATATTTAAGCCCAAATTGAACCGTTCCAAGTGCTAATTTGGTGTTAGAAGATTCCATTGGTAATATGGGAAATTGTATATTCCAATTCTTCCCTAGTTAAACTTGGAAACATTGGAAGACTCAAACATTGCTGATAATACTCTTCTGCATTTGGAAAATCACCCACTTTCCAGCCTAAGTTTCTGTAATATGGTTGAAGGTGGACTGGTATGTAATGCACTTGAGTGAATATGTTTTTTTCACGCAAGTAGTCATATAATTCTTTCCTTCTCTTAGTTCTAATTACATACAAATGAAATGCGTGTCCTTCTGGACTTTCAGGAATAATTATGTTTGAATCCAAATTGGCAAAAGCATTATTATAATGTTTTGCAATTTCTCTTCTACGCATTAGACCTTCATTTGCTCGCTTCAATTGTGAAGATCCAAGAGCTGCTTGGAAGTCGGTTAATCTATAATTATAACCTAGTTCCTGCATTTCATAATACCATCCACCTTGAGCAACTTCCGAAGCTGAGTTGGTAAAAAGAGAGGAATCCTTCGTTATACCATGAGTACGTAAAACCAGTAGTTTTTTATATAGCGTTTCACTATTGGTTGTAATCATTCCTCCTTCTCCTGTTGCAATGTGTTTCACTGGATGAAAAGAAAATATAGATAATTCAGCATATCGACCATCACCACACTTCACAAGATTTGATTTTGAATCCTTGAAATAACCGCCCGGAGCA
>JBIKOC010000021.1:0-9790 GCA_044358335.1 Flavobacteriales bacterium
TATCCGCGCATGAACAAAGTATTATTAGCACCATTTCGTTCGCCACTCGATGCCTGTGCTGCTGTGTCCGCCATTTTCCGCGAAGGCATTATTCCATCAGCCTTGGAATTTATGGAACGCGATGCCATCGACTGGACCTTGCATTTCCGAACCGACATCAACATTCAAATTGGAGATGATGAGCAAGCGCATTTACTTATCGAAGTAGATGGCAACGACGAAGAAACCATCCTCAAAGACATCGAACGCATTGTGCCTGTGCTCGAAGCGCATAACTGCATGGAGATTTTATTTGCCGAATCGGAAGCACAAAAAACCGACCTCTGGAAACTCCGCCGAAGCGTTGCCGAAGCGGTAAAATCGAATTCAACCTATAAAGAAGAAGATACCGTTGTACCGCGTGCCGAATTACCAGTTTTACTCTCGGGCGTAAAAGAAATCGGAGCGAAATATGGCTTCAAATCAGTGTGTTACGGACATGCTGGTGATGGAAATTTACACGTCAACATCATCAAAGGCGACATGAGCGAAGCCCAATGGAAAGAAGATGTGACCAAAGGAATTCGTGAAATCTTTACGCTCGTTGTTTCACTCGGTGGCACATTAAGCGGCGAACATGGAATTGGTTTGGTCCAACAACCTTATATGCCCATCGCATTTTCGAATGTTCAATTGGATCTCATGCGCGGTATCAAAAACGTATTCGACCCAAAAGGCATCCTCAATCCAGGGAAGATTTTCAACGTTTGATGCATTAGGGCGTGCCCTTTTTTTCTTCCCACATGCCATCACAAAAAGGTCGCGCTTTCCGCTATACTCCGCATCGCCAGCCGTAGCTTTACGCGAAGGCTGGCGATGCGGGGTGCCGCTGCAATCGCTCACGCGGGGTTTATCATAATTATTCATCATCCCGTTGAATTGTTTCCTCGTATTGCATCATCTTACTCATTATGCAACCCTGGATTTCAATCCGTGGATAACCATCCTACGACTAGGAATCGTTATTCGATTATCTTGCATCCCCGGATTGAAATCCGGGGCTACCACAAATTATCACAATCATTCTTCTAGCAACCCTGATTTCAATCCGGGGAAATACAGCTCCATCTTATGCAAAACAACATCCTCTGGCACGACCTCACCGTTGACGACGCTTCAAAAGTCAGCGAATTCTACGAAAAAGTAGCAGGCTGGGAACGCCAAAGCTTCGACATGGGCGGATATAACGATTATGTGATGTCGCCCGAGGAGGGTGAAGATCCAATCGCAGGAATCTGTTATGCACGAGGAAGTAACTCAGACATTCCACCTCAATGGCTCATGTATGTGAATGTAGAAAATCTCGACAAAAGCCTCGAAGCAGTTACACGTTTGGGAGGAAAAGTCTTGGGCGACAAACGCAAAATGGGCGACGATGGCAAATTCTATTGCCTCATACAAGATCCAGCTGGCGCGTATATGATGTTGTGTGGTTAGTGTGAGATAATCACTTTCGCTAAACGAACACCTGAATTGGATATGAATTGAAAATGATAAATTCCTTCTCCTAAATCATCCACAGAGATTAAATGATTTCCAACTTGTAGATTCTTTTCTTTTTGAAGTTTCCCAGCTAAATCGTGCACTTCTAAAACTCCCGATTCTGGAACTAAAATTTGAATGACATCATTCGCCGGATTGGGACCAATTTCAAGTGCTAAAGTTTTCACACCTGCAATTCCGGTTGGGTCGTACTCGAATGGTAGCGATGTATTAGAACATCCATTCGCATAGGTACAGGTAAGTGTATACGAACCACCCGTTTCGCCTAGATTATATAACTGACTAGTTGCGCCAGGAATGGGATTGCCGTTTAAATTCCAAACATAAGAAACAGCATTAGCGTTGGTTCCTAAACTATTGCTGACAGAGAAAAAGTTGATATTCGGAACAGGTGCATTTCCAAATGTATATTCCAAAGGCAAGCTTGTCTCACCATAATCAGGACAGGTGCCGGTATAGGCCGTAACAGAATAAACTCCACTTGCAGTAACAGTGAGTGAACTTTCTGTTGCGCCAGCAATTTGCGTATCGTCTTTGTACCAAGAAATGGAATTGGTAAATGGACTTCCAACTGTTAATATAACAGTGTCTCCCTCACACAAAGTTTCTCCAGTTGGAAATTCCGATATCACGAATAGAGGCAAGAAAACCCATCCATCAACCAAAACCGAAGGTGACATTTCGGTGCAACCATTTAAAGTTGATTCTACACTGTATTGCGCTCCGGCTGCTGAGAAAGCATCAACCACTAAAAAAGAATCTGTCGCCCCGCTTAAAGCAACACCTTCGCGATACCATTGATACGAATCGGCAGCTTGAGTATAAAGGGTATCGGAACTCGATGGACAAAGCACTAAATCAGTAGGTGTTACCAATGGATTATGAGCACAATTCTGAACATAAGAGGTATAATTATAATTTGCCGAATAGCGCGAACAAGCTGCTGAGAAGATTGCTTGCACAGAATAAAGTCCGTTTGCTTGAGGCAAATAACTCGATCCTGTCGCATTCGCAATGGGATTACTTTCCAAAAACCATTGATAGGAACTAGCAATTGTGTTAGTACTTAACACTAATGTTCCACTATCAAACTGAATAACAGGAGTTTGAGAAGCGGTGAAATTGAAAACAGTGGCAGCACTGGTTTGACTAAACAAAGGACATTGCTCGGTGAAAGCTATTACCGAATAAGATCCCGATTGAATGATATCTAGCGTGTCGTTTGTTTGTCCGCTTATCTGAACCCCATTTCTAAACCAACGAATATTCACATTAAAAGGATCGCTAACGATGAGCTGACGGGGTTCTCCCTCACAACCAGCAAGTGGAAGATTGTCAACAACCGAAAGTGTTATTGACGGAGGATTAAATACTGTTACAGGTGCAGCTGGAGATGCTTCGGTACAGCCATTAATAGTAGAAGCAACTATGAAATTTTGCCCTCCATCAGTCACAGAATTAACAACCAAATAAGGTTGATTCGAATTTGCTACCGGATTTCCACCACGATACCATTGATAGGTTGTTGCTGGCTCAGTCCATAATGTATCGGAACTATTCGGACAAAGTTGCAAGGCTGAAGGTGTAATGGTAGGATTAAATGGACATTGTCCAAAAATATTGACCACAATACCCATGTTGAAAAGCCAAAAAAGAAGCGTTTTCATGGCGGTAGTTTTTATGAAAATGGTTGAAGAGGTGAAATTACTAAATATTAGTTGCTTTTTCCTCCCATATTAAAACAATATTAATCCTCACCTATTCGCTGTCTAACAACTTCATAAACAACCAAAGCAGTTGCTACCGAAACATTGAGAGAACCCGTTTTCCCAAACATGGGAATCTTTACTCGTTCATCACAGCGTTTGAGATATTCTGGACTAATTCCATCTTCCTCAGAACCCACAATAATTCCTAATGGTCCTTCTAAATTGGTTGCATATAAAGGACTTTCGGTTTTCTCGGTACATCCAACCAAACGAATACCTGAGTTTTTCAGATAGTCGAGTGTATCTTTTAAGTTAGTTGAGCGACAAACCGGTAAATTCATCAAAGCTCCGGCAGAAGTTTTCATCGCATCGCCACCAACACGAGCACTTCCGCGTGAAGGAATAATCACGGCATCAATTCCAGCACATTCGGCAGTACGACAAATAGCACCAAAATTTCGCACATCTGTTACCCGATCGAGAATGAGTAAAAAAGGATCACGACCAGCTTCATACACACGCTGAAGGACCTCTTCGATAGGCTGGAAAGTAACAGGAGAAATGAAACCTATCACACCTTGATGATTAGCTCGAGTCATGCGATCGAGTTTTTCACGGGGCACCAATTGAAGTGGAATCTCTAATTCATCAAGCAATTCACGTAGCTCATGCAATTGAGGAGAACGCAAACCGGTTTGCATAATCACTTTATCGACATCAGCCGAGCTTCGGAGTGCTTCCAACACAGGAAACATCCCAAAAATCATTTCAGAAGTGTCTTGAGCAGGTTTGTGGTGAAAAGGTTTATTCATAGCTTAATGCGTTTCCATTCCTCCAGCTTTCAACAGCCTTGTACCAAACGGTTGCATAGGTAGCTCTTCGTTCAAGTCGGTATTCGTCCTGATAATAAGCCTGACTAATTCGTTCGAACCGGAAATTAATTGGAGTTGAACCCGATTTCGGATTGTAATTCCACTCTTCTGCCCGACCGTTGTTATAGACGCTAGATGGAGGGCCAAATATCGTATAAATCATCCCGCGGTCGGTTCTCCAACCGGGAACATAAGAGGTAAAAAGCAAATTGGCATGTCTAATTCGTTCCATCCACAATTTCTCAACTGCTTCTGAATGAGCCTTATCGAGCCCTAGAAACTTCCATAAATGAAAATCAGAAATACCCGAAAATTGTTTTATTTCTTCCTTCTGCATCAAATAAACTAAGCTTCTGAATAGCTCCACATCATTACTCAAACCGGGAAAATTAGATCCCGCAACAAGTAAACCTAGTCCTGTATTTGGATAATATTCACTGCAAATCCTCAGAAACTCCTGCTTTTCAAATCGGAAATCAAGCAATTCATCCCGCGAAATTGATTCCTTTAAATATGCATCAGGAAAAGGTTTGAGTTCACTTGAAACGGCGAAAGGTGGAGCAGGCAAAGGGAATTCTGCCAAATAATGTTCTAAAATAAATCGCTGTTCTTGTTTATCCACATATCGGATATTAGACGGATTTCCAACACGAACCCAAGAATGTATGCTTGGATTGCCCTTCTCAAACACCTGAAAATCTAGAGCATTACCTTGCTTCAATCGACTCAAATTCAAATATTTAAACCGTGAGTTCTTCTTTTGCAAATCACGTATATCAAGTTCCAACAATCCTTCAGTACCAGTCAGCATGGGTAAATGCAATTCGGCTCCGGTAAAAATAGCGGTATCAGAAAGTCCCGATTCGAGCACCAATGGTTGACTTAGTATAGGTTTTCGGCGTTTGAATTCGGGATAAAATGAAGCACGAATTAACAATCTTCGTTTGGGTTCCAAATCATCGGCATCGGGCATCAAACCTAGATCGGCATTTAGGAAACGTAAACGAATGGCCACGCTATCAGAAGATATTGCCCAATACTGCAGCTCCATTGGCGGACCAGGTTGAGGAAAACGATAATCGAGATATCGATTTTGGGAAAACGGATTTTTATTCGCCGAACATCCAGCCAACAAAACAAGAAGAAATAAACTAAGCCTCGTCTTCGGCATCCGGATCGGCACGATTAAGCAATGCGGTTGGTAATACTTTGGATGAACGAGCTCCTAATTTCTTGAGTTTTTCTACGCGTGTAATCAAGTTACCACTGCCGTCGGTAAGCTTCTTCATCGATTCCTCGTAGGTCTTTTTTGCCGTATCCATTTGATTTCCCAACTTAATCAAATCCTCAGTAAAGGCAACAAACTTATCATACAACTTCCCACCCTGATCGGCAATTTCCTGGGCATTTTGATTTTGATATTCTTGTCGCCAAATACTAGCAATCGTGCGTAAAGTAGCGAGTAAAGTTGTTGGACTCACTACTACAATATTTTTGTCAAATGCTTCATTAAACAATGCCTGATCTAATTGCACGGCTGCAGCAAATGCGGGTTCGATTGGAACGAAAAGCAAAACAAAATCGAGACTTTTCAAAGAATGCAATTGCTGGTAGTTCTTCTCCGACAAGCCTTTAATATGTGCTCGA
The DNA here is from genome assembly GCA_044358335.1 of Flavobacteriales bacterium. Taxonomy (GTDB): domain Bacteria; phylum Bacteroidota; class Bacteroidia; order M30B66; family M30B66; genus CALQRR01. The sequence goes on from JBIKOC010000021.1 coordinate 5,771, forward strand.
AGCGAAGCCAAATGCTCTTTCCCGGCAATAAGTTGCTGTGCTTCATCTTCAGCACTCACCATTTTCTCATAACCGACCAAAGAAACCTTCGAGTCAATTACAATCGATTTCCCTTCCGGCAAACGAATAATCACATCGGGCTGAAACCTTCGACCGTCCTCATCATTATGACTTTCTTGCACGACATATTCACGACCCTTCGTCAAGCCCGACTTTTCTAAAACCGATTCCAAAATAAATTCACCCCAATTTCCTTGAGTTTTCGTTTCTCCTTTCAGGGCCTTTGTGAGATTTATCGCGTCTTTACTCATTTGTTGATTGAGTTCTTTCAAACTACCAATCTGCTCTCGCAAAGCCGAAAAATCCTGTAATGAAGCTTTATGAGTGGTGTCGACAGTTTTCTCAAATTCTGCAATCTTTTCCTTGAGCGGTTTCAGGATTAAATCGATGTTTTCCTTGTTGGTTTCGGTAAAGCGCTTCGATTTATCCTCTAACAATTCGTTAGCAATGTTTCGAAACTCCAAGTTGAATCGCTCTCGTAAATGCTCCACTTCTTGCTTTTGCTCTTCCATCCGTTCTTTTAACGAATCATGACTGCTTTTCCATTGTGCCGCTTGGGCATTCGATTGCATATGTTGTTCGCGCAAAGAATCGGCTTCTTTTCTAAGTCGGAGCACTTCTTCTTCCTTGCTTATTCGCAACTGTTGAGCGGAAGCAAGATCCGATTGAATCTTAATAGAGTCTTGCACATTAGCCTGCTGGCTTTGAGCCAATTGCGACTTCGACCAAAGAAAAACAAGCAAGGCGCCAACTGCTAAACCGGCAAGTAGAAAAACAATCTCCATGTGAACATTTCAGAATCTGCAAATTACGCGATTCTATTCCCGGTATTCCAGATTTATCAATTTAAGTATTGGAGTTTTTGGGCGTGCCCTTCGGTCGCGTTTTCCGTTTCAAGTCCTCCTGTATGCCTTCCATTTCAACTTCTTTCATATGCCATAGCCTTAGCGAAGGCATATTCAACTTCTTTCATATGCCATAGCCTTAGCGAAGGCATATTCAACTTCTTTCATATGCCATAGCCTTAGCGAAGGCATATTCAACTTCTCTCGTATGCCATAGCCTTGGCGAAGGCATATTCAACTTCTCTCGTATGCCATAGCCTTAGCGAAGGCATATTCAACTTCTCTCATATGCCATAGCCTTAGCGAAGGCATATTCAACTTCTCTCGTATGCCATAGCCTTGGCGAAGGCATATTCCAATACAACCGCTCACGTATCAGGCTGCTCATCTTATCATTAAGTTAAGCACAATCTTATTAACTACACTGTTCAAAAACAGCCGTTTATAAACGTTTAACAGACGAATCAGGTGCTCGGAATTTTATTTCTTTCAGCCGGTGGGTGGTTAGTGGTCGGCCCCACGTGCGTGCGAGGATAAAAATATGATTATCAATTTATTACCTCAATCATCTTGTTGGACAGAAGCTTGATTCTACACACATCAACCTCACCTTAAAAGCTTGAATAATTCTCACTCCTGCCTCAATCGCTAACCAAAGCCTTTAGAACAAACTAGTTATACCAAAATGTACTTTGGCCGACTTAAATTCAATAGGATTGTCGAACTGCTTACCCAAAGCGTATGAGATAGAAAAAATACCTGCCTTCGTCTCGAAACTCATCCCTGCTCCAAAGCCAAAAGGACGATCTACCAAATTTCGATTCACTGCTTTATTCTCGTAATATGCCCCATTCCAAAAGGCAAACAGAAAGGAATTCTCTTCTAATAAATACCGATACTCCAAATTAACAATCGAGAAGGTAGAGGCAAAAATCGATTCCTCATTAAAACCTCGCAACGTATTGTTTCCACCTATCCGGAATAGTTCATTTTCGAAAATATTTGAACCATTAATCAAGCTAGCTAATACCCCCAAATTAATGGTGGAACGGTTACGAATTGGAAAGTAAAAATCAGCATCTACATGTCCGCTATATTGCACCGAACGCAAGGTGAGCTGATCATACAACTCCGCTTTTAGCGCTGGATTTTTTTGAATGGTTCGAGTTCCAGTTCCCAATCGAGCTAAAATCCGATAACCCTTTCGTGGATTGAGTCGATAATCGAGTCGAGTGAGATTTGCTTCAATCCCATACAAATTTGCACGGATGTCGGCATAATCAGGAAGAGTTAGAATGTTCTCTAATCCTTTCGTGGACAACAAATTAGAACTTCGATTCTCATAAAATGCTTTGAGGTAATCGGTTCCTTTCATCAAATACTGCAAACCCAAATTCTGCTGAACGTTAATAAAACTAGTATCGCGCTTATACAATCCAAACGAGCCTTCAACTCCCACACGTGTATTAAACAAAAAGGGCCAGCCTAATTTAATATTCAAACTTTGAGTCCCTTGTTGAAGTCGCCGCCACTCTGCATCAATCAGTTCACCTCGCCCCAAACTGTTTTTCAGTTTCAGGTTAACTTCACCTGTAAGAAGTAATTTTCCATTATTAGATGTATTCGGAAGAATCCCCACTATCCCATTGAAACTACTCGCTTTCCGATCATTCAAATAAAGCCTCACCAAAGCAGAATTTTCCAATAAAAACACATCTGCCGGACGCGTTTCTGTCAAGAAAGGTAACTCCTTCATACGAGTCGAAATCTGACGCATTATTGCTTCATTGTATACATCTTGAGGCTTAACTCCAATATAGTTGTACAGATATCGAGGTGTGATGCGGGCAGTTCCTCTAACCGTAACACTATCCACATGAAACAACTCTCCCGAATTTACCCTCAATCCAGCCTCAATATGGGTTGATCCTGTTTTCAAACTATCAAAACTCAAACTCACAAAAGGATATCCGTTATTCTCGTAATAGGAAATGACTTTTCGCATCATCCTTCGAGTTTGGGTATATCGAAACGGTCTGTTCCTATAAATCTTTTCCCTAAAACCACTGCTGCTTAATGCTTCTTCATCTACATTAATTGAGTGCAATTTTGCCCAGGTGAATAATTCACCTTTGTGGATATAGGCTGTTAGTGTGTTGTCGCGATTTAACGAGTCTTTACGAATGGAACTACTATCCAATCCAGCAGCTAAAAACCCATCAGCTTGCAAATTGGAAATAAAGGTATTGATGGCAATTTTTCGAAGTTCTTCAGAATTAAAAGAAGATTTTGGTGCTTGTCGGAATGCTTTATTAGCAGGCATTTCAATAGCCACCAATCGATAGGTTTGCGCTTGAAGCGATATCGAGAGTAAGCATAAAATGAAAAAGCCAATTCGCATGATTAAGGCAAACTCCAATCGATAGGTGTTAAACCTTGATCGAGGAGAATTTTATTGGTATAACTAAAGTGCTTACATCCAAAGTAACCATTATAAGCAGATAAAGGAGATGGATGTGCTGCTTTAAGAACAAAGTGTTTGCTTGTATCAATGAGTTTTTCTTTGAGTTGAGCTGGTCTTCCCCAAAGTAGAAAAACTAATCCGGTTCGTTTTTCGGAAAGCAAACGAATCACTTGATCCGTAAATTGTTCCCAGCCTTTTCCTTGATGGGATGCTGGAGAAGCTGCCCGAACAGTTAGCGTTGCATTAAGTAACAACACGCCTTGATCTGCCCAGCGTGTCAAATCGCCTTCTCGTCCTACTTCTACCTTTAAATCTTCCCGAATTTCCTTGAACATATTCATTAAAGAAGGAGGTATTTTCACTCCTGGCGAGACCGAAAAACTCATTCCGTTTGCCTGACCTGATCCATGATAGGGATCTTGTCCCATGATAACCACTTTAACTTTGTCGAACGGAGTATGATTGAAAGCGGCAAATATTTTTCCTCCAGGTGGATAAATGGTTGCCTCTGCGCGCTCTGCCACCAGGAACTCTTTCAATTTAGTGAAATAGGGTTTCTGAAACTCATCTCCTAAAGCTTTCTTCCAGCTTTCACCAATTTTAGGCTGAACTACGATACTTTCCATGAATAATTCTTTCCTACAAACATAC
>JBIKOC010000375.1:0-2823 GCA_044358335.1 Flavobacteriales bacterium
CAGAAAATCAAGGTGTATATTGTTTAAATCTTACCAATAATTCATCCTTTTGGTTAAAGTACCAGCAGAATAAGCCTAATTCATTACCTGGGTATCCAATTTTAGATTTGGAATTAGCACATGATGGTACAATCTGGATTTGTTCTGCTACTAATGGATTAGCACATTTTTCAGTAGAGCAAAATTTAATGACTCATTATAATCAGCAAAATGGACTTTCTTCCAATTTTACCTATTGGTGTTCATTTGATAAGAAAGGAAGAATGTGGGTTTCTTGTCCAAGCTCGATTAATTTATTTGATCCCAAAACACAAACGTTTTCATCTTTTGGAATGGAGTCGGGTTGGACTAATCAAGAAGTGTTTAAGCCTTCTCGAATGCGAAATGGAGAACTGATTTTTGGAACCATGAATGGCTTTTTTAAGATTCGTGAAAAGCATTTTGCTACGGGAATTAAAAATCCTGAAGTATATATTCGAGGTGTATATTTAGGTGATAGTTCATTGTCTATCAGTCAAAAAGCAATTCTGAATTCAGACCAAAATTCTATCACAATTCAATTTGGAGCGATTGACTATACCTTGCCAGATAAGCTACAATTTCAATATTTAATTAATTCGGATACAGCTTGGAAAAATATCAATGAACGGGAATTAAGTTTAATCAATTTAGCACCGGGTGACTATACAATACAAATACGTGCAGCAAATATTCACCATTCATGGAGTAAGCCTATAACATGGCAATTTCATATTCAAACTCCATTTTGGAGAAAAGCTTGGTTTATTGTTTTTTGCATCAGTGTAATTGCATTAAGTGTTTATTTCATTATTAGGCGACAGCTTAATTCCGTTCGTACGAAAGCTCAGTTAAAGCAACGTATAGCCGAAACCGAAATGGCCGCATTAAGGGCTCAGATGAATCCGCATTTTATTTTTAATTGTCTGAATTCCATTGATAATCTCATTCAACAGAATGATTCTTTAAATGCCGCGAAGTATTTACATCGATTTGCAAGACTTATTCGTGATGTACTAGAACATTCGCGTTCTACAGAAATCCCATTCAGAAAAGATTGGGAAACAATTCGAATTTATTTGGAACTTGAACAATTACGTCAGGATGGTTCTATTCAATTAACTTTTGAAGCAGATGCCGAATTGCTCCAAGGCGATTATCGCGTGCCGCCTTTGTTAATTCAACCGTTTATTGAAAACGCTTTACATCATGGCTTGCTCCATAAAATGTTGGGAGAGAAAAGTCTAAGTATAGTTGCTCATATTCAAGAAGATGAGTTAATTTATACAATTGAAGACAATGGAATTGGACGCGTTGCAGCTTTGAAAATTAAATCAGCCCAATCAAAAGATCGCCCTTCCTTAGGTGTCCAAATAAGTTCGGAACGAATCGCTTTCTATCCTTCACGATTAGGCAGTAGTTCTATCGAAACAATCGATCTTTACCATGCAGATGGAAGTGCTGCCGGAACTCGTGTAATTGTTCGTCTACAAACTTAAAATCCATGATTATAGCCATACTAATCGACGACGAACGTCCCAGTCGCGAAGCTTTACAAAATAAAATCCTAGTGCATTGTCAGGATGTGGATTTGGTTTGCTTGTGTAATTCTGCGCAAGAAGGTTTAGATGCCATATTAAAATACACACCTGATTTAGTTTTCCTCGATATTGAAATGCCTTTGATGAATGGATTTTCTTTTCTTGAACAAGTGAAGAATCGTTCTTTTCAAGTGATATTCACCACTGCCTACGATCATTATGCCATACAAGCCATTCGTTTTAGTGCGATTGATTATTTAGTGAAACCGATTGATGTAGATGAATTAAAAGTAGCAGTTGAGCGAGTTAAATCGAGTTTGTCCAATCAGATTCAGGATAAACGATTAGAATTTTTACTGAAAAATCTTCAACAAGGACAAGCACCTAAAACGCTTGCAATCACTACTGGACAAGGATTGTTGTTTTTGAATTTTTCAGATATCACTTATTTAGCTGCTGACGGAAACTATACTTATATCCACACATTAACTCAAAAAATATTATCCTCTAAAACATTACGTGAATTTGAAGATATTTTACCAACCCAATTATTTTTCCGAATACATCATTCTTATATTATTCACCTAGAACATTTAAAAGAATATCATCGGGGAGAAGGTGGTGAAGTTGTTATGCGTGATGGGAATCATCTTCCAGTTGCCCGTAGGAGGAAAGACGAATTACTAGAAACGGTAAAACGATTTTCTTCCAAAGTTTAAGGCACAGAAAATTTGATACTTAATTTACCGTTTGTTTAACGAACTTTATCCAGGATTGATTCACGCGAATCCAATAGAATCCATCATTTAAAGCATCAATTTCAATCTTAGAATTTGTATTTATTCTACCTGTTTTTATTTGCTTTCCAAGAACATCTATAATTTGATAGTCCGAATCTGTTCCATTCGAAATTTGAATTATATCATTAGCTGGATTCGGGAATACTAATGGTTTTATTTCATTTCTATTTTCTTCGGTTGCCAACACGGTTTCAAATAACTGTTCATAATTACTCGCATATTCATACGGACTTGCATTGCAGGTAGAAACCGCATCCCAATTAATCGACCAAGTCATCATTCCTCCAATATTTGGATAACCGGCTGCATTATCCAATGTGTAATTTCCAGGTGCATTGCCATTTCCATGTAAATATTCAACAGCAGAGGCTACAATTTCGGGAGAGCAAAATCCTCCACCAGCAGCAGCAGCACAAGCAGGTAATCCAATCACAATTTTCTCCTCTGGAAAACCAGCAAACATT
>JBIKOC010000376.1:0-2822 GCA_044358335.1 Flavobacteriales bacterium
CTCAGTAGAATTTGATATCTGAATGGATGACTCAGTTGATCCATTATCCCACAAGTATTGAGGAATGTTTGAAAACCGCCGCATCAAACGAATTCTCCCAAGAGGATTGTTTCGATCAACGGTACTGATGTTTCCTGATTGCATCGATTTCTGATAGATACCTCCAGAGGAACCACAGCTTCCAAAATTGGCGGCTGAACTTGTCCAGTAAAAATCATCCTGAAATCCCTCAATATAATAGGCTCCCTGGTTTGTTATGAAATTATATACGCTATTCAATTCGTCCAACGATGGAATATACCAATCATCGAAGCCTAAAATATGCAAGGTGTCAATATAATTCAGCCATTCGGATACACAAGGTGCAGCAAGCCATGCCTGAAAATTCTCATAACCTCCACCCGGTGTTTCGTTGAATGAATTTACATTCTGACAGTCGCATCCAAATCCAGCAATTAGCGAATCTGGAAGTACAATATCATATGGAGCAAGTTGTAAGTAACGCCAGCCATTATTATCATCTCCCTTATCAAGAGTTACTAATCCTCCATTAGGGCCTGCATAACCCGGAATAAAAGTAGTATTTATGGGATCTACGGTCGCCTGAAGCTGAGTTACCGAGCCCTTGCAAACTTGGTTATTACTACCTGTAGAATTCGATGCCGTTACGTTAACTAAAAAGCCGAAAGGAGGGAAAGGTGTAGCACACAATCTCAAGGCGCCAAAAAGAAAAGTGAAAATGAGAAGTAGATTAGTTTTTTTCATGACTAACATTTAGAAAATGAGAGGTATTTTATTTTGTTCATACAAAGGCAATAGGTACTGAAGGTATCCTTTGCGCCATTCAAGAGCAGCATGTTGGTTAAGAAGATCAAAAACGGGTCGGTCATCGGTAAGCAAATCATCATCTGCTGTTATCTCAGGATTAACCTGAATAAAAGGGTCATCCACTTTTAATTCAAGTGCAGATGCTTCCCGAGCAGCCAGAATGATCATACTGCTATTGGCTTCAAGGCTTGAACTATTAAAAACCTTTGTTTTTAAGCCGTTAGCCTGAATGGTTTTCAAAATTGCACGGTTTCCTGCGCCAATTTCATCCGAGAAATAGCCATTGCTGTTCATCAATATAACGCCATCCGTTAAGAGCAGAGAATTCATGCAAGAAAACGATTCAGAAGTAAAAAAGTAGGTTGGAGGTTCTTCGCCGCGAAACAAATCAATTAAAATACACGCGTACTTTTTCTGACACGTGCGGATAAACCCACGAGCATCCTGAGTAAAAACCGAAACGTCGGGATGCAAACCGAAATATGTTCGGGCGCAATCCACAATGCGCTGATCGAGCTCTACGGCGTCAACCTTAAGTCCAAGGCTTTGTGAATAGTTCGCAAGAATTCCGCCTCCCAAACCCAAAATTAAAATGGGTGATTTTTGAGGTAAGCGACTCAAAACCGATTCTATGCCTTTGAAATAGGCGTGGTTGTTCAAATTGGGATTGTTGGGTATGTAGGAAGTCTGAATAATGCCGTTTACAAACAAATGCCGCTCGCTCGCTAACTGACCCTCCGATAGGGTCGGAAAATCGGCCACGAGAATCTGCCCCATAATACCTTCACTAACCCGGAAGGTTTTATAACTTCCATTGGATTGTATGCGAAATGGTTTTATCTGATTGAGACCAATAAAAACAATAGTCACACCTAATAAGCCAACAAGAATTTTATTAGCCGCATTACTAATAATTAGTATTGCAGAAGCAATTGCAACAGTTAATAGACCAATTAAAACACATGTAAAACGGATGCCCCATTCGGGAAGGAGAATGTAAGCCGTTAAGAGCGTAAGTGCTACACCTCCCAAAGTTGAAATAGCATATATACGACCCGCAGAATTGGAGGCATGTCCTTTTTGGTGATCATGCATTAATCCAACTAATGTTGGCGATATAATACCACATAGAATAACGGGCATTACGAGAAGTAAAAATGCAGAAACTACAAGAGCAACATGAAAAGACAAATTATTGCATAATGCGATTTGAACTTTACCAATCCAAGGAATGATAACGAGAAAAAGGCCAACCAAAAGCAACAAAGACGATAAGAATCTTATCTTATTTTTAATTCGAGAGAAATACAATGAGCCTAAAAAATAGCCAATACTTAATGCAAGCAAGGTTATTGAAAGAACTATTCCCCAAACAAATACAGATGAACCAAAAAGTGGAGCCATCGTTCTGGCAGCAACTAATTCAGTAACCATTAATAAGCCACCTTCAATAAAAGCTACAAGCAACAAAAGGGCACTTATCGATGATTTTTTGTATACAATTTTATTCATAGAATGACTTAGCTGAAATAACTCCAGGCACCAAATGTCAGTTCTGCCCATTCTGAGTTATCGATCATATTCTGTATTAAATCTCTATTTCGATACTGACCTAATTTAAATTTTTGGCCATCCATTCAAGATTTCCAATAACAATGGTCTTGTATACATTTCCATTTTGTTTGATCATGCTGCTGCATGAATGATTAGATTTTTTAGAGCAGCCACAAATATAATACGTAAATAAGCGATTTCTTACATCGCCCATTTGTTGTGGTGTCATTTGTTCATTCTGTAGCAGTTGTTAAAGTCATTGATTATTAGCGGATAATGCCGCTCTGAAGGTTGTTCATCGATTTATATTCACGGATGTTCAAGTTTGCCCAAGTTTGAAATTAAGCATTAGCACTCATGATAATTCTTGTGTTTAAGGATGTTTTTTCCTAGAAATCAAGAAATAGAAACATCATTCAAAACCCATACTTAACCCCGTG
>JBIKOC010000377.1:0-2818 GCA_044358335.1 Flavobacteriales bacterium
TTTATTGCTTCATTACTTTCTTTTAATGCTCTTTGAAGGATATCGAGCTGGGCGTTTTTATTAGTTTGAGCGGGAAGTTTCAATTGTCCGGCACCACGTATATTCCCCAAATTTATTCGAATTGTTTTAACCTTTTTATTTTTCTGGTATGCTTCTTTGATATAGTTAATAGCCAGATTTATATGCGGTAGTGGATTGTTGCTACTGATAGAACAAGCCATTACTAAATCGGATTTCGCTTTAACTAGTTCTTCTTTTTCATTGTATAAAGCGCCTCGAATAGTTAAGCAAGTAACGTAAACCGATTTTAGATTTTCATCTTTACTCCATGGAATGATAGTAGTAACGGCACTGTCAGCATACGTAAGAGCTTGGTCGAAAAGTCCAATTTCGGAATAGCATTCTGCAATCGATTCATACAAAGTAGCCATAGAACCGACGAAGTAAATTTGGCTAAAGGAAGGATTGTTCACATACATCGGATCTTCCTTGATTTCGGTTTGGAATTCCTTTTTTAGGGCACAAGCACGGAGGTAATCGCTTAGCGCTAGCTCATTATTTCCTTGGGCTTTATAGGCGTTTCCGCGGAAGGAGATGAGTTTGGCACTCGATGGAAATTTCTCTAAACCCTGATTGTAAAACTGAATCGCGTCTTCAAATTTCCCAAGATTATAGGCAGCTATTCCACGTTGATAGAAAAAGCTACTCCGGTTTTGATTGCATAAATCATTTATTTGCGTTTGAAGCTTAATGATTTCAACCGAATCGCTTGAAGGAATTAACTTCATCGCTTGCTGTGAATCGTAGCAACACGAGTCCATGTTTTCGAGTTTATGCCAACTCATCCCCCGATAAATAAATGTTCGATAATTTGTTGGATCTAACTGGATTGAACGAGAATAGGCTGTTATAGATGAATTAAATTCATTCAAATAATACAATACACTTCCCCGATAGGAGTGAAAGTCAGCTTGTGTACTATCGAGCGAAATAGCCATATTTAAATCGTCCAAGGCACGTTTCCATTGCGATTGATTGATGAAGAAGTTAGCACGAGCGAAATATACACTGGCTTGTTTAGGAGCTTTTTCAATAGCTAGTGCATAATCGGCTTTGGCAAGAGCTTCGTAGCCCGAGCGTTCGTTTAATCCGGCACGTTTGATATACGATTCTGGAAGATTCGGCTTGAGTGCAATTGCTTGGTCAAAATCGCGTAATGAACCAGCATAATCTTTTTGTGCTTCCCTTAATTCGGCACGCATCAACCAGGCATTTTCATTTTTAGGATCTATCTGAACCGCTTTGTTGATGAGCGTTTCCGTTTCTTTTATATTATTCGCTTGAGCAGCAAGTTGTGCTAAGGTTAAATAACAATTACTGCAAGCAGGATTGAGGACAATTGCCTGTTGGAAATCTGATTTTCCAGCAGCTAAATTCCCTAGTTTGATATTCGCTAAACCTCTACCGCGAAAGGCTTTTTCATTCTTAGGTTCAAGTTGAATCAATTGAGTGAAAAGCGGAATTGCTTGAGCATAGTTTCCCCGTTGAATTAGGGAATCGGCTTGCTTGAGAAGTGTGGGAGATTTTTGAGCAATCGATATTTCTTCTAATCCAAAAAGCAGGAAAATAAGTAAGCTCCAGATACTATTCTTCATGCTGCAAGTTATTCAGTATATGTAATAAAAAAAGCAGCCTTATAAGACTGCTTAATTCACAACATGATTCTATATAAAAACTAAACTAACAAGCAAAATTCAGGTTTCGTACCGGAAACAAATCCTCATGTTTAAATTGGAATGCCTCCGATCCGAAATCCCATCTACACCGCAAAGATGAACTTGGACTTTTACTCCAAAATCAAGACTAAGTTAAGGCTTGATGAGAAAATTAAGCGAGTCGTATTAACTAAAACGTGGAGTATTTCTTCCAGATTAATTCGAGTAACTCGGCACTTCCAGCACAATGTGATCGCTTTGTGGATGTGCTGTGCATAACAATACTTTTCCTGCAGCTAAGTCACGATCGGTTAGGACTTCATTTCGAGTCATTTCCACTTTGCCCGAAATACATGTTGCCATGCAGGTGCTGCATCGTCCTGCTTCACACGACCAGGGCAAATTAACGTGTTGTTCTTTGGCAAACGATAATATGGTTTGATTGGCTGGAATTTGCCAGTCATATCGGGTGTTTTTATAGCTAAGTGTAACGTCGTATTTACTTGTTCCCCAATTTCGAATTTCTGGTTCTTCTTCCTGGTAGAAAAGCTCTTGATGAAAATGCTCTTTCAGGATGCCTGCGCTAAGCGATACCACCTCGGCGAGATACATAAAGCTCTTGGGGCCGCAGGTAAAAACAAGACTATCGGATTGACTCGTTAATCTCAAATAATTCCTCAACCAATCGCTTTGCAAACGTGCCTGTGAAACAGCTTGTGCATCGCTGAAAAACCAATGAATTTTAAGTCTTCGAGGATTATATTCTTGCAGTTTATTAAGCTCATTCAAAAAGATACATTCCGTTTGAGAGCGATTGCTATAAAAAAGGTGAATCTTGATTTGTGGAAATTTCAATAAACTCTCCCGAATCAAGCTTATGATGGGCGTAATGCCACTACCGGCAGAAATAAAAAAGAAATCTCGCGCGTGAGTTGTATTTGGCAAAACGAATCTTCCGTATGGCTCAAGTGTTTGAATTTGTTGTCCAACCTGCCAGTGATCGAAAATTTGTCGGGATGCTTTTCCGTTGCTAATGCGCTTTACAGTAATACGAATCCTTTCATCCCCGGGTAGGGAAGAAATAGAATAGGAACGCCGAAAAG
>JBIKOC010000378.1:0-2817 GCA_044358335.1 Flavobacteriales bacterium
AAAGTGAATACATACGAATTTTTTCAGGTTTCAGTTGAAACTGCATGTTTAAACCAAATGAAACACGTGCAGGATTAGGATAAAAAACGGGTGCTTTTATCTTTAACGAATTAATTCGAAGTGGATTGATCAATTCACTTAAGCTATCACCAGCAACTAAAACTGGAATATTAGGTGCTTCATCATACATCGATAAAAATGAATTTATCTCCGGAGCATCCATTGTGCGCATTTCTGTTAACCAAGCTGGAGGAACAGCTTGATAATAAACCTTTGCAGTAGCCTTAAATGTTCCTGTATATCCGTTTAATGCGATTCGATAATGTACTATATCGCGACCTGTACCTTGTGTGCTTCCAGCTTTATTAAAATCAGGATCCGTATCGGCTGCGCCTACAACTCGCATGGTGTCATACGAAACATGTTGGTTTGTAAATCCAAGTGGTGGAATGCGATTATCTTTCAAATGCACACTAGCGCGTTCTAGAATAGTTGTGAAGTTACCATTCACATCTCCCATATTCATCTCATAAATCTGTACCTGATTTTCGCTAGTTATCACATCGTGATGAGGTTCTACAACACCACCATAGTTCACAATCTCTCCACTTGAATCGAAATTTCCCGAACTAAATAATGTATCACCATTGTCGGCTGTAAGGGTAAATACAACAAATGCTCTACGCGCGGGATAACCACTTGGGAATTTATGACCCGATTTATTGGTCAACATCAACTCAAATCCTACACTATCATTAAAGAAATCAGGATCAGAAAGTTCTGCGTTGAGTGTGTTGTAACGTAGGTTTCTATTGGTAACAGCTAACGTTGAATCAAAATTAGCCTCACTTGCAATGATGTTCAAGGCATCCTTGTTACGCCGAATTAAATCCACCATAAAGGAATTCGCACCTGCAAATGTGTGCAGGTTAAAAGGACTTCTTCCCAATAAAGCGGTGTATCCCACAGCAATTTTAACTGGATCTTCGATTTGTGGCATGTGGCAATTCTGACACGTTTTACCCATTGCTGGATAGGAAGAATTCACCCATTCGTGATAAGTAGCTTGCTCCACAAAACTTGTCCCAGTTGGAACTCCATCTAAATCAACCGTATTGGAAATAAGTGTGTGACAAGGTGAGCAGAATCTTCCCTGACTAACGTGTTCACTATAAGTTGGAGTGAAATTCACGTAAAGCTGCATAGGACCGACAAATGGATTGATAAATGGTCCGTATGCTACGCGATTTGTGTCGTAGGGGATATCTCCAGTAAAACGACCTCCAAGTCCTGTTTGTCCAATAGAATGACAACCTAAACAACCCACACCTGAAAGTCCCAAAGAATCGTCAGCTAAATCTTCGAGTGTGTAGTGGTCTGCTCCTTTGAAGAATGCTGAATAATGCCCCATTGGAGCATGACAACTCGTACAAAGAGTTTGCAGTTCATTCGCATGTGACGGATTGATCAGAACTTCTTGGCGAACTTTTGCTTTCCAAAGTGGATCAACACCCGCAAGGCCCATCATGGAAGTTTCCCAGTCATCGAAAAGATTAATATCTACACCATCGAGTGTCACGTTTGCTAATCCCTGAGGATCATGTCCATGACAGCCTTTACATTTAGAAGCATTTAGAAAAATGGCTGTTGTATCGATATTTCTGCTGTGCATCTTAAGCAGAGATTGATAATATTCCTGAGCTAAAGTAGAAGGTTTTGCAGGAGTCTCTTTTCCCGTAAGGGAGGCCGCTGCTGCAACTAAAATCAATAAGGTTGAGACAATGAGTAACTGTTTTTTCAAAATATAGAACGATTGAATCAAGCAATAAAGACAAGCAACATGCGCGATATGTTTAAAACTAGTCGTAAATATTTGCGGCTTTTACCAACTGCTGTTGATTGAGAATCGAAATACGTTTACCATTTAATGCGATAACTTGATCGTTTTTGAGTTCACTTAAGAGTCGGATGGCGGTTTCGGTAGCTGTTCCAACAATATTGGCAATATCTTCTCGACTTAATGTAACACTAATGGTTACACCATCTTGGTCGAGCCCATAGGTTTGTTGGAGATAAAGCAAAGCCTCGGCAACTCGCTCACGTACAGGCTTTTGGGCAATATCAGTAATGCGGTGTTCAGCATGTTTCAAATCCTCCGACAATAATTTCATCAATTGCATCGATAAAATACCATTTCCTTCTACCAATTTCAAAAATGCCGATTGGGGAATAAAACAAATGCGACATTCATCTAAAGCCTCTGCACTAGACGAATACTTATCACCACTTAATAATGCCCGATAACCTATAATATCTCCACCACGAGCTAAACGAACTATCTGCTCTTTTCCTTCATCGCCAATCCGGAAAATTTTAATTTTTCCTTCGTACACACAGAATAAGCCATGCGGATATGCACCAGAATTAAAAATAATCTGACCTTTTTTATAAGTGCTACAACCTTTCGATTCATTTAAATCGTCTAGGTCCGTTCCATGCAGTTCGCAAAAAACAGAACGAGATCTGTTTGAACAATGCTCACAATCTGGGTGATCGTTTTTTCGAAGCATACCTTAAAATTGGACTGTAAATATACTATTCTCAAACTAATAGCTCAACTTAATATCGTTTTCTGATGGTTGAATTTAAACGGACTGAGTAAAATCGATTCCTGTTAAAAAAACACAGCGATTTTTTTCTTTTAAGGTCTTTCTCCGACTTACCTTCGCACATCTTTATTTTTTGTACGATTTCATTTACCATGCTTAGAACACACACCTGCGGAGAACTCCGCTCATCACAAATCGGAACGGCTGT
>JBIKOC010000379.1:0-2816 GCA_044358335.1 Flavobacteriales bacterium
CCATCAATTGGTTCAACAGGATCGATGTTGGCAAATATTGAAGTTGCCACATTCTCGAACTATGCAGGTAATTCTGCTCGTCGCGCTGCAATTTTAACACAGCAGATGGCAGGTACCGATGGACAAATGATTCAGTTGGCTAATTACCAAATACTCGAAGGCGATGTAACCAACGAGTGGAAAGGTATATACAACAATGCTGTGATCAACTGTAATTTAATGGTTGAAACGTATGGGGAGAAAAACCCTTACTATGCTGGAATTGCTAAAGTTCTGAAAGCGCTTAATATTGGTTTAGCAACCGATATGTGGGGTGATGTTCCATTCGCAGAAGCTGGAATGGGTTTGTCGGGCAATTCAGAACCAAAATTCGATACACAACAAAGTATCTACACTGGATTACAAGCACTATTAACTGAGGCAATTGGAGATTTATCGAAAGATCCATCAGTCAATGCTTATTTCCCTTCAGGAGATTTGATTTTTGCAGGTGATGCAGCATCTTGGATTTCTTCTGCTTGGTTGTTAAAAGCTCGCTATGCGAATCGCTTGAGTCAAGTTAATCCAGGAGGTTCTGCTACACTTGCTTTGGAATACCTAACTAATGCAGCATTAAGTGGAAGTGAAAACGACCTGAATGCTATTTTTGGAGAAGGTGGCACAGAACTTAATCAATGGTATGCTTTCGAATCGTCTCGAGGTGGATACATTCGTATGGGGAAATATTTTGTTGATACGCTTACTTCCTCTGCTGATCCGCGACTAGCTTTTTATGCTGCACTTGATGATAATGGTGGGTATACTGGTTCTTCAGTAGATCCATCAGAAGCTGATCTTACAACTTCAGCTATTGGTCCATATTTCGGAAGTCCTGCTTCTGTTGCTCCTATCGCAACCTATGTGGAAGCAAAATTCATCGAAGCAGAAGCAAAACTTCGTTTAGGTGATAATGATGGAGCATCTACCGCTCATAATGATGCAGTTAAAGCGTCGATACTTCAAATTACAGGAGCAAACGACGATACTTACGAAGCAGCTTATGCAGCCGAATTTGCAGGAACCATTTCACTGGATAAAATCATGTATCAAAAATACGTGGCTTTATTCACCCAAGTGGAAGTTTGGAACGATTGGAGAAGAACTAATATTCCTCAATTAACTCCAAATCCAAGTGGCGTTGTGAATGGTATTCCAACCATTTTACCAACTTCTCAGGACGAACGTTTGTATAACAACAATGCAACTGTTATTACAAATATTCTCTCCAAAGTTTGGTGGGATGCGAATTAATCATCACTAAAAAAGAAAGGCAGTCGAAGTATCGGCTGCCTTTTTTTATGCAAGTGTCTATGTTTTTAATCGTTGGCTAGATAGGGTAATTCAACTATAAATTCTGTCCCTTCATGAATTTTACTTGTCAGTGAAACTTGGCCAGCATGCATTTCAACTAGTTGCTTTATGATGACTAAACCAATACCTGTTCCTTTAATACTTTCGGTATTTGTAGCACGATAAAAGGAAGTAAACAAATAAGGGATTTCTTCTTCAGGAATACCAATACCAAAATCACGAACACGAATGCTTACCTGATCTTCTAGATAGTCGATATACACTTCCGGAGCTTGCATTCCTTCGGAATATTTTAACGCATTAGAAAGTAAATTCCCGAATACGTGGCGCATAAGTCGCGAATCAAGCATCATCTCACGAGAATTACCGCTAACGCAGAGTTTAACCATATTCTTCAATCCCGAAATGGTTTCTTTCTCTTGTATCTCATCCAAAATTAATTGCTCAATCGAAATTAATTCGGGACGTAAATTCATTTTCCCCGCATCGAGCTTACCTAAAATCAAAATATTGTTCATGATTTCGGTCATCCAGCTTATCTCCTGCTCGATTCGATTGTGATGCACTTTAAATGTATGGCGGATATCATCTGGTAAAAATTCAGTTCGACTCAACCTTAAATTAAGAATATCCATACTCGATTGAATGGTAGCAAGCGGAGTCCGGAATTCATGCGAAGCCATTTGAACAAAATGCGACTTAAGCTGATTTAATTCCCGTTCTTTATCTAAAGCAGCAAGTGTGTCCTGTTCAGCAAGTTTGATTGGTGTAATATCGATACCGTAACCAATGACCAATTTGAGTTCATCATCATCCACATAGGGATAAAAACGACGTAATACATAATTGGTTTCACCGTCGGCACGTGTATGTTTATCAATCGTATCATGCGTTGAACGAGAGTTTATTACTTCGTTAAAGATAGATCTACGTTTATCGGCTATTTCCGATCCGAGACCTTTCATCTGAAAATAATCGTAATCGTTTTTCCCAATCATCCATTTCCGAATTTCTTCGTTAGCCACCGCTTTGGGATTGAGAAATAAATACGAATGATCTAAATCGAATACAGCAATATCTGCAGGCATTTGATTTAATATTGTCTCATAAAAATTCTTAGTCCGCTTCAGTTCTGCCTCATATAATCTGCTTTGAGTAATGTTTACGCAATTAAGGTAAACACCCGAAATTGCTCCATCAGAATCGAAAACAGGACTTACTAAAAACCGAAACCAAATTTCGGTATCGACTTCTATTTGAGTTGAAATTTCAAACGTGAATTTGAGAGCACGTTTAAAAACAGCGTCTATTGCTCGATATAATTTAATCGTGAATTGCTGATCATTAAAATCAGGTAATGCATTTCCTTTTACTAAACGTTGATTGAGAAAAACTCCCGAATCGTCTTGCGCCTTTTGATTATAATAGACTATACGTTTGTATGAATCAAGAAGAATTACAGCATT
>JBIKOC010000381.1:0-2792 GCA_044358335.1 Flavobacteriales bacterium
TACTCATACTTGCCCAACTCTGAACACCCTTTACAAATTCTCCGTTCACCTTCATATCAATTCCAGCAGCATAGCCATCACTGATATTATCGGCGTAGTAACGAACTCGCACATTATCAATTTCATATGGAACAAGATTTCGTAGAATCTTATAATATCCTTCAGCATAAAAACCGAACGGACGTCCCCATGCTTTAAATGTAAAATCAGCCCCAGTGATAAAATGCCAACTTTCCTGTGCCTTTAAATTCTTATTTATTGATCCATCAAATCCTCGCAATTCTCGATAAAAAGGTGGTTGAGCATAATGTCCTGCTGCAAAACGAAAGGTAATATCACGTTCCCAACTCAAAGGTTTAATTGAAAAAACTAAGCGTGGACTTACTGTTGTTTGTCCGTTAATGGTCCAGTGATTTGCTCGAATTCCACCCGTTAGAGCATAATCAATAGAATCTTTTCTCCATTTGTAATTATCCTGCACATAACCTTGATAGCGCATCGAATTCAAGGTTGTCGAACTTTTTAGGTATGTGTTTAGAATAATAGATTCGGGACCATAAAGTTGATCTATGGTTTGGCTGATCGGCATGGAAAATCCAGCCGAATCGATCATTCTCCATTCTTTAATATTATCGTTGATTTGTTCATTTTGAGCACGTGCGCCCCACAGAATATAATGGTTTCCACTTTCGTAATAACCTTTGTGCTCTATGTTCGCAACCGTATAATAGAGCTCATTTCGAATAAAAGTTTGATATCCACCAATTCCACGGTTGAAAGCTACATCACCAAAATCTTCACTTCCTAAATCCCGATCTAATTCGTTGATGTAATATTCGCCTGCTACATCCGATTTTTCGGATTCGGAAGATTGAAAAACGGAGGTGATTAATTTGAGTTTTAATTTCTTGTTTGGACGCAGCGTACTAGTCATTGCACCCATGGAAGTAGCAAATCGACTTTGTTCTTTCCCATCAAAATACACTTTAAATTGAAGCGCCTGATTTATGGTGCCAAATTCGGTCGATTGATCTTCCGGAAAAACACGATAATTATTCACGGCATAATTCCCTAAGAAATCAATATCCCATTTTTCTGTGATGTTATAGAGCACATAACCTTGAACATCTGTAAAAGATGGGCGATATTGTCCTTTCACATCCAAACTATTTAATAGGTATTGAGTAGTTCGATAACGAGCGCCAACCATTCCCGATAAGCGGTAATTTTTAGTTGCTCCTTCGAGCTGTAGATTTCCTCCCAAAATACTAGCCGAAGCCGAACCTCCAAATGCTTTCGGGCGTTTGTAGGTAATGTCTAATACCGAAGACATTTTATCCCCATACTTGGCTTCAAATCCACCAGCTGAAAATTTCAAATTCTCCACCATCGCCGGATTGGCAAAACTCAAACCTTCCTGTTGTCCAGAACGAACCAAAAACGGGCGATAAATTTCTACATCATTTACATAAACTAAATTTTCATCGTAGTTTCCACCACGCACCGAATATTGGGAACTTAATTCACTGTTAGAATATACACCAGGTAAGGTTTTTAAAGTCATGGTAATTGCATCACCTGGACCTGTTAACGTATTAACAATCAATGGATCTAAGCGTTGTAAACCCGTTTGACGATCACCTTGATCAATTACCTCAAAGGTGGATACATCCTTCACCTTCATACTTAAATAGCGATCGATGAATTTCAGTTCGTTGGATTTAAGTCTTAAAGCGAGTGTATCGGATTCGTAACCAGTTAGTTTGTATACAATGTAGAGTTGTTGATCAGCAGGAACCGTAAGTTTAAATCGACCTTCCGAATCGGAGGTGACTGCTTTAGACAAATCGCCAATGCGATAAACAATTACACCAGCTAGTAAATTACCTTGTTCACCAGTAACACGACCTGTGATAGTCGCATTTTGAGCATAAATTCCGGATGAAACAACGAGAAGGAAAAGGAGAAGCAGTCGCTGCATTAGATCGATTTACGTAGGAATCTAGAACTTAGTTTCTACGAATTTTAGTTGCTTTTACGTTTAAAATCACCCTTTTTCCAAGCTTCAACAAATTTAGCCCAAGCAATAGGATTTAGGAGATTGTTCATAGGTATTTGTCCAGCAGTATATAAGTGAGTATTGTAATTCTGCATGGTATTACGATAATTCATGTTGGCGTCCATGGGCATGTTGATCGCCATATCGGTAATTTTCTCCTGAGCCAAATTTTTCCGAGCACGTTCCACATCATCATCTGGTATAGGTGCACTTAAAAAGTATTCGTAAATCTGTTCGCGAGTAGGCCATGCGTATATAACGGTAGTAGCCAATTCTATTGTGTCGCGGTTTAAAACTTGAATAATCGAATAACGCGACTCACCTAAATTTTTGGGAATGATGTATTGTGCTTTTTTAAATCCAATACTGCTGAATTCGATGGTATCGTTTTCTTGTGCTACAAAGGAGAAGAATCCATAATAGTCGCTCACAGTTCCATGGCGAGTCGATTTATCTGCAATGTTCGTGTAGGGAACAGGCTGTAAGCTATCACCACTAACAACCACTCCAGAGAACTGTATTACTTTGCGTACGGGGGCCTGAGCCAGCAGGAAGGAGTGGGTTCCTGTGAGAATGAATAAAAGGAGGAAAAGTCTCTTCATGATAATTGCTTCAGGGCGAAAGTACGACAAAACGATGTTTTAGGTGATTTTGGTATAGGAAAGCATAAACAGTTTTCTGAACAAACAGAAATCTTAAAAAATTGTAGGTTCGCATATGCGAAATCGACCTC
>JBIKOC010000383.1:0-2776 GCA_044358335.1 Flavobacteriales bacterium
CAGAACTGTGCATCAATGTGAGCAAAAACAAATACGGTGTGATTAAAATTGCCATAACCCCAAAACAGAAACGTTTACTAATTGTTCGAGGCACAAGCTAAATCAAATTCAATTGATATTTTTGCCAACTATGAACACTCCTTTTTTAACATTTCTCGAAGGCAAAGAAATCCCTGGTTTCGCTCTACTTAAAAATACACGAATCGAAAATGTAGCCCGCAAAGGTTTGCGTATTGCTCATTTTGATGAGTCACATTGGTCCGAGTCGTTTGATGTTTTGAAAGCTATGTTACCCGTGGCTACTCTATTACCCACTCGTGAAGCTAGAGAGCAAGCAGCATATAAATTCAGTGAGGAAGATTTAAAAGCTTCTCATTTTCACTTTGATGATATGCCTTTGGCTTTAACCAATGAATCGAGCGATCGAGAATTATTTGGTGAATGCTACACCATTTTTTGGGTAGTTCCAGCGAATAAAGAAATCATCATTTCTCAGTGTTTAGCCGATATCTCTTCAGCAGATAAAATCACAGGAGATCATCTCAAAAAATTGTGGGATGAAAAAGTGAACCGAATTTTCTTCCATATCACTGGCGATCTCGATGTAGTTGAACATACTTTGCTGCAAGACGAATTGCATGACGAGTTAATAGAAGCCATCAATGCCTTGCCTAATGCACCAGAAGAATCGGCTTGGGATGCCCTAAATGAAGATGTTTTCTGGGGCGATGACGATTACTAAACCGTTTTCGACTTCCGAACTAAAAGTACTTCTCGACGAAAAGGCAGATTTATACAATCGGACCAGCTTCATCGAAACGGATCCTATTTCTGTACCACATCGTTTTGTTAATCCTTTCGATATAGAAATAGCAGCCTTCTTAGCAGCCACAATTGCTTGGGGGCAAAGAGTAACCTTAATACGTAATGCCAATTGGTTGTTAGATCGCATGGATCAAGCACCAGCTGAGTTTATCCACAATCTTCAAGAGCCGGATTTAAAGCCATTTAGGAATTTTGTCCACCGAACGTTCAATGGTGAGGATTGTGTGAATTTTCTAAGGGCATTGAATCGGATTTCTCACGAATACAACTCTTTAGAGTCTTTATTCAACACATCAAATGGAGATGTGAAATCGGGAATAATTCAATTTCGATCGATTTTTTTGGCTGATGAGAAGAACTCAAGAACGGCCAAACACGTGTCGGATCCGGCAAAAAATTCGGCTGCAAAGCGCTTGAATATGTTTTTGCGTTGGATGGTGAGAAAGGATGATCGACAAATAGATTTTGGACTTTGGACAGTTTTTAAACCCAGCCAATTGATTTGTCCACTCGATGTTCATTCGGGCGGTGTTGCCCGTAAGCTCGGATTGCTTCAACGGAAACAGGACGATTGGCAGGCGGCAGAGGAATTAACTGCAGCACTTAGCCGATTCGATCCGGTAGATCCGGTGAAGTACGATTTCGCCCTATTTGGTTTGGGCGTATTTGAAGAGTATCGAAAGCTTCCTTAACGGGCAACTGTTAAGCGACTAACCAAGCTGTATTTTTTCCCTTTCAAGACGGCATAGTATTTACCAGCATCTAAGTTTTGAAGATCAACATGAATGAGCTCGCTTTTGCGAACTTTCCCAACCTCATATTCAAAAATTCGTTCGCCTTCCACGTTTTTCACTTCTAGTAAAAGGTTTTTTTCTTTTCGTGGCAAGTTGAGTTGGATATCGACCTCGAGACTGTTATTTGCAGGAAATACGATATAGTGTTCCATTTCTTCTAGTTCGAGCGGAGCAGAATTGTCAACCACATTTACTTCGATGGTTTGTTTGGCAACTTGCTCTTTGTTGCTGGCTAATAAGGTAATTTCGTATTTACCAGGCTTTTTGAATTCATGTCTAACATGTTGAAAGCCACTTAAGGTACTACCATCTCCAAACTTCCAAACGAAATTCGTCGCCCAGCCAGTTCGAGCAGAGAATTCGACCTGCTTATTCTTCTTTAGGTCGATAGTTAGATTCGATGCTTTAATCTCGAGATCTAATGACTTAGCAGGAGTTTTTGCTTTAGGAGCGCTATACTCTTCGTTTAATTCGGCCAACAGATCAATGTCGGCTACTTGTTGATCTAATCCGATCTGTCCTAAAGTAACAGGATCAATCTGGGCATGCAAATCAGTTCCTGAAAACAGGCCGCCGATTACTCCCAGAAAAATGTAAGGTAATTTTCGTTTCATAATTGCTACACATTGGTGCATAGCAAACCTAGCTTGGGTAAATCGCTCAACTCGACCATTGCAAGCCGACTACACTACCATGTAAGAGAAACGAATTTTTGGGGAAATGAAAATCAATACTAATTAATTAATGTGTTGATAATGAGATTATTGATATCTAGAATAATTTTATGTGTGATTCAAATTCAGTCGAAAATTGAACATCAAATTTTTGTAACCCTGAAAGGTTACATCAAAATCAACAAAACATAGTTGACTGAGAAAATGGATCAAACGCGAAAAAGCCGCATCTGCTTGGAGCAAACACGGCTTTTTAGGGAAAAAGAGATACTTTTTATTATTGTAAAATATTCTTAGCAATAACCACTTTTTGAATCTCGGAAGTTCCTTCTCCGATGGTGCAGAGTTTGGAGTCGCGGTAGTATTTTTCAACTGGAAAATCTTTAGTATACCCATATCCACCATGAATCTGAACAGCTTCATTTGAGGCATAAACACACATCTCAGATGCATGCAATTTTGCCATAGCCGATTCGGTTGTCA
>JBIKOC010000384.1:0-2764 GCA_044358335.1 Flavobacteriales bacterium
ATTTCTTTTTTTAAGTTTGATAGTACTGAATGATGAATGTATAGAAATAAAAAGCCCGAAATGCTGATTTCCGGGCTCTTCTATCTTAAAGCATTTAAGTAAAAATGCTAAAGCTTATTTGTATATGCCATAAAAAATAGGCTTACGAACAGTAATGATGATTTGCTGATTGAAATAAACATTGTTTTTAAACAGTCGGCGGATAAAGTTTGGAATAGCTTTTTTATTCAATTCCTGAAAAACAATTTCAGGCTCATGAAACATGGTATTTCGGAATATTTCAAGCATTTCGGCATGTGTTGTTAAGCCGTGATGCTCATTGTCTGGATTGTTGTGTGTGTGTGCAATGTGAATGTTCATCGGGTTTTTGAATTTAGCAACAGCTAAGACGCGACGAAAGAAATTCGACATTTTAAGATAACTCTTATTCGGAGTTTTAATAGTAAAGCGACCACCAGGCTTTAACACTCGAAATATTTCATTAACAAAATTGATTTTTTGCTCTCGTGTGATATGCTCAAATACATCTCCTGAAAATGCCGAATCAAAAAAGTTATCCTCAAATTGAAGGAATTCACAATTGCCAGCTTTCATGACAAAATTAGAATACCCATTCTTTTTAAAGGTTTCGGTCCCAATATCAAGGTATTTCTGAGATAAATCCTGCCCAGCAACTAATTCAGCTCCCATTTTTAGAAACGTGAGCGAATACAAGCCATTTCCACAACCAATATCTAAAACTTTCTTTCCTTCAATACCATCAAAGGTAAACAAGGCTAAATCACGAAATCGAATTTCTTCGAAGTCTCGACGGTAATTTTCTTTTTGACCAAAACCTGTGTAAAAGAACCCTTGATACCAGTAATTTTCATGTAACTCACTTGCTTTCACAACTTCAGTGGAATTCCAGTTCTTCATGCCTTTTTGTTTCAATGTTTTGATTCAACTGTTTCAATATCAAGTCTTAATCCCTTGAGATGTTTCTGAATCTACTATTAGGGTTTTAAAATTTTGAAGCGGTAAAGATATTTTTTTTTTATAACCCTCGATGATGTTCAATTCCACATAAACTAGATATTCATCTTTATGGGTGTTTCCAACAAGTTTCGAAAAAGACTCATTGTTTTAAAATTTATTGTGAAAGTTGCAATTGCCTGATATTTTGCCACTTAATTGTTATAGTATCAGCTTCAACTAATATTAATTAATCCTTAAACATTTTAACTAAGTCGTATGTTTGAAGCGGCAAATCCTACTTCTTCTCATGCTAATGCGCTCTATTCTATTTTTCCTCGTTCTTTTTTCTACCACCATTTTCTCCCAAAACACCGGATCCATCCAAGGGACTGTAAAAGATAAAAACACCCAAGAAACCCTCGTAGGCGCCACCATCCAACTCGAAAAAATAACCTTTGGTGTCAATACCGACATCGACGGGAATTTCAAACTCAACAATATTCCGGTCGGTAGTTATGCGGTTAAAGCGTCATTAGTGGGATATAAACCAATTACCAAATTCAACATCAATATCACTTCGGGAAATGCAATCGTGCTCAGTTTTGAACTCGAATCTTCCTCAACCGATTTGAAAGAATTCGAAATTACCTTCGATAAAAATCGCTCTGCAGTGGCGGTCGATATGGTTACTCCATTATCAGTTCAAACACTTACCACCGAAGAGATTCGCAGTAACCCAGGTGGAAACTTTGATATATCTAAAGTAGTTCAAGTTTTACCAGGCGTGGCAGGGGCTGCTGGTGCTTCATTTCGTAATGATATTATTATTCGTGGTGGTGCTCCAAATGAAAATGTGTATTACCTCGATGGGATTGAAATTCCTGTCCTAAACCACTTTCAAACTCAAGGTAGCTCGGGTGGTCCTGCGGGTATTTTGAATGTATCATTTATTGAAGATGTAAAGCTCAGCTCCTCGTCATTCGATGCGCGTTTCGATAATGCACTTGCTTCCGTTTTTCAATTCAAACAACGTCAAGGCAACCAAGATCGCATTTCAGGAAACGTGCGAACTAGCTCAACCGAAATTGCTACCACTCTCGAAGGTCCTATAAATAAGAAAACCAATTTCCTCGTTTCAGGACGACGTTCGTATTTGCAGCTTTTATTCAAAGCCATCGACTTACCTATTCGACCAAACTATTGGGACTTTCAATACAAAGTCACTCATAAAATAAACGAGAAAACAACTCTAACCGCATTGGGAATTGGAGCAATTGACGAGTTTACTTTAGCTGTACCTCGAAAATCAACACCCGATAATACCTATATCTTAAATTCAACTCCTTCCGTTAATCAATGGAATTACACAGTTGGATTTGGTGTTAAGCGCCTGATAAAAAATGGGTTCATGAATTTCACTGCTAGTAGAAATATGTTTGATAATAACATCGACCGTTTCGAGAATAAAGAAGAGGGTGATGAAAGTAAACGCATCTTGAAAATACGTTCTCAAGAAATTGAAAATAAATTCCGTTTCGATGTAAATACCTTTAAAAATGGTTGGAAAATATCCTACGGTGTGATGGTACAATACGTTAAATTCAATAACGAATTATATAATCGTTTAGTAAAAAAGCAACAAATAATTAATCCGCAATCGGCCGATACGATTACGATTCCTCAAGTTTTATTGCAGTATAATTCCAATATTGAATTCTTTAAATACGGTGCATTTGGACAAATTTCTAAACGCTTTTTTAACGAGAAGTTTTTGGTAAGTGCCGGACTCAGAACCGACATGAATTCC
>JBIKOC010000385.1:0-2762 GCA_044358335.1 Flavobacteriales bacterium
GCCGATGAGTGCACCATGATAAAATCCTTACCGCCTGTTTCGCCAACAATGCGTGGATAGGTTTTGTACTTGTGGATATTGTCGCCAATGGTTTTCCAGATATTTTGGAAAACGCCTGTTGATCCAGTGAAATGAATACCAGCAAAATCAGGATGGGAGAAAATGACATTTCCAGCCGTTGGACCGCTTACAAATACGAGGTTGATTACCCCAGCTGGCACACCTGCTTCCTTGAAAATTTCCATCAACACATGCGCTGCATAGATTTGCGTATCGGCAGGTTTCCAAACCACCACATTGCCCATCATGGCTGCAGAAGTTGGAAGGTTTCCTGCAATAGCGGTGAAGTTGAATGGTGTTAACGCGAAGACAAATCCTTCTAAAGGACGTTGCTCCAAACGGTTCCAAATACCTGCAGAAGATTCGGGTTGTTGCGAATAAATCTGGCTCATGTACTGCACGTTAAAGCGCAAGAAGTCGATTATTTCGCAAGCCGAATCGATCTCTGCTTGATACGCACTTTTCGATTGCCCCAACATAGTAGCAGCATTCAAACGCGCACGGTATGGACCAGCAATTAAATCGGCAGCTTTTAGGAAAATGGCAGCACGGTTTTCCCAGCTCATCTTTTCCCAATTAGCTTTTGCCGCTAATGCTGCATCAATTGAATCTTTCACATGCTGCTCGGTTCCTCTCGAAAAAGTTCCAAGCACATGCTTACGTTTATGTGGTTGTCGCAACTCAATTTTCTGATCGGTGAATACAGAACGACCTCCAATTTCCATGGGAATATCGAGCTGCACCGACTGCAGATGTTGCAACATGGCTTTCAGTTCTGTTTTTTCTGCGCTGCCGGGAGCATAGCTCTTTACCGGTTCATTTACAGCTTTTGGGAGATGAAAAAAACCTTTGATCATGACGTAATTTTGGACCGCAAAGGTAGAGAAAGAGTCGGTTCTGAGTATGACAACCTTGCTTGTATTCAGCATTCATTTTTTCTATATTAGCCAACACATAGAACAACGCCAAACCATGATTCAGTCTATCTCCGATTTTTTTGAGCGACAAGCATTTGGCGTATGTACCTGGCTAGGCGATAAGCTCCGCATGAAGTCATCGCAAATTCGTTTGTTTTTCATTTACGCCTCCTTCCTCACCTTAGGCTCACCCATCATTGTGTATTTGCACATGGCCTTTATTCTGCGCATCAAAAACTTGATTCAATCGAGTAAGACGCGGGTTTGGGATCTTTGACCTCTCCCTAAATCCCTCTCCTCAATGAGAGGGACTCTATTCTTTACTATATTTTTCCTCAATATTACCACATTTGCTCCCTTCGAGAAGGAATGAGAAATGTCTTAATACTTTCAACTTTTTACTTTCTCCGCTTCTACATTTCCAAAACAATCATGAATCCCCGGACTAAAGTCCGAGGCTGCATTGATTGTAATTCCTTTCTCCTTTCAACTTTCTCTTTAATTTTTGATAAAGCGTCTTGTGGAATATCCATTAGAGGAACTAATTCTCAGGAAATATAGTCCGTTGTTTAATGATGCTAATGGGATTTGCAGATTGGATGAATTCGATTTGTAGCGATTTACAATTTTTCCAAATGCATCAACAATTTCCACTTCATTCATTGGAAAATCTGCTTTTAATTGAAGAACTTCTTGAGCTGGATTAGGATAGATGTTTACATCGGGGCGATTGATCTCTTGGTTCATCGTTACGAAATTTAACCTCGCCCGACTTGCACCGTAACAATCACTTTGAATACGATACATGATGAAGTAATCGCCATTCGTAGAGACATAGCTTTCTGAGGCAACAGAACCATCCACGAGCGACAAGCCCACCATTTTAACGCCGACATTGTCTAACGTTTGAAAATAATAAACAAGGTTTACGGGATCAATTGCTCCACCCGAATTTGACACGTAATTATCGAAATTAAGTAAGGTAGGAAGTGCCGTTACCACACCTGTTTGAGGATTAATTTTCCCTAAACTATTAACTCCATTCTGCATAATAAGTCCATACACAGAAGTATCTGCGCAGCTGTACGCATAATTGCCGAAACTCAGGCCTGGTTCTGGCAAAGAAATAAGGGGCGAACTGTAAATTTGGCCATTGTACAAATCGATGCCTGTAAATTTATCTTCCGATTCAAAATAGTACACCATCAAAAATGGGTCAATTGTACAGCCCGACATCGTGTAACTTTCAGCCACTGAATTCGGAGAAATTAGACTAACAATTCCGGTAGTTAAATCGCAGGTTGCGAGACGGATGTCTGCATAGGCAGAACCTGTAATTGGATCATAACTAATCTGCCTGAAAAGCCCATACATGCTAGAATCGGCAGCATTGAATCTGAAATTATCGAAAGAACCTTCCGTGTTTGGCAAGGAAACGATTACATCATTCACTATTTCCCCTGTTTGCAAATTGATTGATAACCAAGAATCTTCGTCTTGATACGAAAATGTTTGATTGTATGGGTTTAGAGCAGCCCCTGTTGAGTTAACAGCATTGCTTAAAACAGCATTGCCAATGGTGGAAACTACACCTGTGGTAGGATCAATAGTGCCAAATTGAAAACCAGAAGGATTAACGGATTGATACAATCCGTACATCGTATTATCGACTTGCGCAGTTAATTTAACAAAAAGCAAGGATGCAAATACGAGGAAATAGTGTTTCATAAAGCTTGTTATCATTCCTAAACAGCTGTAAAACAAGAATCAACGAACATTGTTCCG
>JBIKOC010000386.1:0-2753 GCA_044358335.1 Flavobacteriales bacterium
TCCCTCATCGCGACCGATGCAACTATATTGTTTGCAGGTGATTCAGGCGATGGAATTCAACTTACAGGTGATCAGTTTACCACGACCACCGCACTTTTTGGTAACGACGTAAGTACCTTTCCTAATTTCCCAGCTGAGATTCGTGCTCCACAAGGCACATTGGCGGGCGTTTCGGGATTTCAGATAAAATTTGGTTCGGAGGAAATTTATACTCCCGGCGACAATTGCGACCTCTTGGTGGTGATGAATGCTGCTGCCTTGAAAGCCAACCTAAAACAACTGAAAGCCGGCGGAATGATTATCGCCAATACCGAAGGATTTGATGGTAAAAACCTACGTTTAGCTAAGTTCCCCGAAGGCGTTAACCCGCTAGAAGATGGCTCGCTCGACAGCTATAAGCTTTATACTTTTGATGTGACCAAAATGACCAAAGCCACTTTGGAAGGCAGCGGTTTGGGCACGAAGGAAATTGATCGTACCAAGAACATGTTTGTGCTTGGGTTTATCTATTGGATTTATAATCGTCCGCTCGAGCATACGATTAAATTCTTGGAGCAGAAGTTTGCGAAACGCCCCGAGATTGTTGAAGCGAACATCAAAACCTTAAAAGCAGGTTATCATTACGGCGATACGAGCGAAACTTTCATGCAGCGCGTGCAGGTAAATCCAGCTAGTATTAAGCCGGGTATTTATCGCAACATCAACGGAAATCCAGCAACGGCAATTGGATTAATTGCTGCTTCTCAAAAATCGGGATTGCCTTTGTATTTGGGAACCTATCCAATAACTCCTGCATCGGATATTTTGCATGAATTATCGAAGCATAAAAACTTCGGCGTGCGCACGTTTCAGGCGGAAGATGAAATTGCTGCTATCACTTCGGCCATTGGTGCTGCCTTTGGCGGATCATTAGCCATAACAACTTCTTCGGGGCCGGGAATTGCCTTGAAAACCGAAGCCTTAGGATTGGCCATTATGCTTGAATTGCCTTTGGTGATAATCAACGTACAGCGTGGCGGACCATCCACCGGATTGCCAACGAAAACGGAGCAAGCCGATTTATTACAAGCGGTGTATGGTAGAAATGGTGAAGCGCCAATGCCAGTGATTTCTGCACAAACTCCTTCAGATTGCTTTTATGCGGTTTACGAAGCCTGTCGCATTGCGGTGGAGCATAGCACACCCGTATTTTTCTTGAGCGATGGATATTTAGCTAATGGTGCTGAGCCTTGGAAGTTTCCATCTTCGGCCGATTTGCCAAGTATTACAGCACGTTTTGCTACAGAAGAAGATCGCATTGATGGGAAGTTTTTGCCTTACAAACGCGATGAAAAACTAGCACGTAAATGGGCGGTTCCCGGCGTGAAAGGTTTAGAGCATCGCATTGGAGGATTGGAGAAAGAGAACGAAACGGGAAATATCAGTTACGATCCAGATAACCATGAGTTTATGGTGAAGCTGCGCGCCGAAAAAGTTGACCGCATTGCCGATACCATTCCTTTGCAAACGCTCGACAATGGTCCTGAAAAAGGAAAGCTCCTGATTGTTGGCTGGGGCTCGACGTATGGCTCGATCAAAACAGCGGTTAAACGTGCTTTAGAAGCAGGCTATTCGGTTGCTCATGCGCATGTTCGATACATTCATCCATTTCCTAAAAACTTGGGTGAGTTGATGCAGCAATACGACCATGTGTTGGTGCCTGAAATGAACAACGGACAATTGGTTCGTTTGCTGCGCGACAAATACCTCGTTCCTGCCGAAGGGCTCAATAAAATAAAGGGTATTCCATTTACATCGGAAGAACTCTATACCAAAATCACAACTCTTGCCTGATATGAGCACGCTCATTAACGATAGCATTCCAGCGGCATTTACCGCAAAAGATTTAGTGACCGATCAGGACGTACGTTGGTGTCCAGGTTGTGGCGATTATTCTATTTTGAAGCAGGTACAAACCGTACTTCCAGAATTGGGATTGAAGCGCGAAGAAATTGTTTTCATTTCTGGAATTGGTTGCTCCTCGCGTTTTCCGTATTACATGGAAACCTATGGTATGCACTCCATTCACGGACGTGCTACTGCCATTGCTTCGGGATTGAAAGCAACGCGTCCCGATTTAAGTGTGTGGATTATTACTGGTGATGGTGATTCACTTTCGATTGGAGGAAACCACTTCATTCACTTGCTACGACGCAATTTTGACGTGAATGTATTGTTGTTTAACAACGAGATTTACGGCTTAACTAAAGGTCAATATTCACCGACTTCTGAATTAGGAAAAGTGACCAAGTCCACACCCATGGGTTCGGTTGATCATCCATTCAATCCATTGGCATTGGTGATGGGTGCAGATGGGACTTTTGTAGCCCGTTCTATGGATCGCGATCCGATTCACATGCGTACTGTCATCAAGCGCGCTCATGCACACAAGGGAACTTCCTTGGTGGAGATTTATCAAAACTGTAATGTATTCAACGATGGTGCGTTTGAAGTCTTTACCGAGAAATCGAGCAAGGCAGATGCAACGATAATGGTTGAGCATGGACAGCCGCTAATTTTCGGCGCACAAAAAGATAAGGGCATTGTACTCGATGGTTTTACACCACGTGTGGTTTCCTTGAATGATGTTTCGGCAAACGACTTGTGGATTCACGATGAGCACAGCCGTGCGAAAGCCAATTTACTGGTGCGTTTCTTTGATGATGCTACGGTAGAAGGCCACTTCCCTCGTCCGTTTGGTGTGTTTTACTCTG
>JBIKOC010000387.1:0-2752 GCA_044358335.1 Flavobacteriales bacterium
TAATGATTTGGTCTTTTGTCTCGCGCGCTTCTTTCAACATGGCATCACGCTCAGAACGAGCTTCACGTAATAATGCTTCGTTGTTAGCAGTTAATCGAGCCATTTCTTGTTTTGCCTTTTCAGCGCTGAGTAAAGCATCTTCGATGGTCTTTTCGCGTTCGCTGATCATTTTAAGAATCGGCTTCCAAGCGAATTTACTCAGTAAAAAAAGCACCGTCAAAAAGGTCAAGGTCATCCAAATGACCAAACCAAAATCGGGGGTGACTAATTTCATATATCGTGTGTTTTGAATTTCGTTTTGAAAAACCTGTCAGATAGCCAACCGCTTCCGACAGGTTAATTTTCTGAAACTACTTATGCTTTGAAAGTCACAAGTAGACCAACAACCATCGCGAAGAAGGCAGCACCTTCAACAAGAGCAGCTGTAAGAATCATGTTAGCACGGATATCACCTGCAGCCTCAGGCTGACGAGCGATTGATTCCAATGCGCTACCACCAATGCGGCCAATACCAACACCAGCACCAAGAGCTGCAACACCAGCACCAAGAGCAGCAACACCGTAACCAAGTCCTAGGTTTCCAGCTTCCAAAAGAATTGCGTTCATAAAATTGAGATATAAGGATTAGAAAAATTCAAGAATTAATGAGCGTGTTCCAATTCGTGTTCGTCGTGATGATGAGCTTCTTCCACAGCAGAACCAAAGTAGATAGCCGAAAGTAGCGTAAATACATAAGCCTGAAGGAAAGCAACTAACAACTCAAGGAACATCATAAATACAGTGAATAGCCAGCTAGCTACACCAACACCAACACCTGCTCCAACCGATTCTCCACCTTTACCGAAGATGAAAATCAAACTAAAGAAGGCCAATGCGATAATATGTCCTGCAGTGATGTTTGCGAAAAGTCGGATCATCAATACAAACGGACGAAGGAATACGCCTAGAATTTCAATTGGTGTTAAAAGAAATAATACCCATGTTGGTACACCTGGCATCGCGAAGATGTGTCCCCAATAATGTTTGTTTCCGTTAATAGTAGTAATTATGAAACTGAATATTGCCAATGTTAAAGTAATGGCAATGTTACCAGTCATATTAGCTCCACCTGGCAATACCGGAATCAATCCTAATAGATTGGCAATCCATATAAAGAAGAATACAGTAAGTAAATACGGCATAAACTTCTCGTACTTCTTACCAATACTTGGTTTCGCTAAATCATCACGAACAAATATGATGATAGGCTCGATAAAACTTTGTAAACCTTTGGGAGCTTGACCTTGACGTTTTTTGTATGCTCCCGCTACCGAAATAAATAGGAACAACATCAATCCGAATACAATGAACATGGTAAGTACATTCTTCGTGATGGATACATCTAAGATACTTGAAGTTGCAACTTCGTCAATTGATCCTTCAGCATTTAGAATCACTACTTCTTCATCTTCCAAACGATAGGTGTAATGCTTTCCTGAATAGTCATTCAAGCCATGTTCTCCATGACTACGAAAGTTAGCAGATGAAAAAATTTCTAAACCCTTATTAGTATATAAAATAACGGGAAGCGGAACATGTGTATGACCCCAAAGGTGCCAGTCGTGAGCATCACTGATGTGTTCAGTAATCATATGACCAGGATCGAAAGCATGTGTCTCTTGAGCGTGGTCTGCTTCTACATGATGCTCAGCCTGAGCCATACTGCTTTCTCCAACAGTAGTGGTATGTTGATGTAACATACCCGAATCGGCAGCTTGAACGGCACTTCCATGTTCTTCTGAATTAGCCGACAAAGGCTGAAATGACAGAGAAAGCACCAAAGTCAGTGATGAACAAAGGAGGGAAAAGAGGAAAGAATTACTATAGCTTCTAGCCATGAAAGAAGAGGTCTTTAATCGCGGTGCAAAAGTAGGAAAAGAACCAACATCCAAACAGTTTATTTGTATGATTTTAAAAATGTTTGAATATCAGCCGATAGAAGCGCATAATCTACCTGTTTTACTCATCAATTATATACAAAAAGAAAACGCAACAATCTGCTTTCCGATCATTGCGTTCCAAAATATGGGTGATTGCTTAGTCTATTAGTACATTCTCTAAATACTAGTGTATTATTAAGCGAGAGACATTTCCATGTGCTTTAACCCAATATATCCCTGATTGAATTCCAGCAAGATTAATTTGATTCGAATCATGCATCAATACTTGCTTTACTAATCTACCTTGTAAATCGGTTATTTCAAGAAGATAATTATTACTTAAGCCCGAAACCGTTAGGATTCCTGATGCTTGAATCGGATTAGGAAATACATATTCAGAGACTTCATTGCTAATCGGCGCAATGCTTGAAACAATAACCTCTTGAATTTGCGAAGTGTCTGCACCAATACATCCGGTGACATATGCATATACAACACTATAGTTTCCATTCTCGGAGGCATTTAATGTTTGATTGTTTTCTCCATCGATTATATTTCCATTTAAGTACCACTGAATAGATCCCGAAAATGTTGGAGAAGCAGTCAGTATATTTCCATCTACTGTTATTGCAGGGTTGGGAACGGTATCGGGTTGTTCGGTAAAGCTACCCAGATAAAAACCGCGATTTGCAGGTGCTGGTGTGCAACTGAAAATAGGTACTGTAAAATTTGCCAGTTTACCACCAACATAATAATTTCCATTGCTATCGGCCGACATACACTTTGCATCCGTTTGGGTTGGGTCTTGAGCATAACTAAATGCATTAGTATAA
>JBIKOC010000388.1:0-2750 GCA_044358335.1 Flavobacteriales bacterium
GATTGCATAAATACACTTTGCCAGCTAAATTGAACGGCCATTCGAGAAGATACATTTGATCGAAGTCCCAATTCTAATGGAAAGCAAAAGCTTTGTTGATTGATGGCTAAAGGTGATTCGTATTGATAATCACGTTTTAGAATTTTTGAGGTTGTTTGATTAAATGATACCTCGGGTAAATCGCGGATTGTCCCATCTTTCCAATAGAAATAATCAAGTCCGTTTTCATCCATTAAATCGGTGTATGAATTGAACTGGATGGTCGAAACACCGAGAAGTAAGAAGGGATTACAGAAATTTTCAGAATTGGGGTCGAATAAATATCGACCAAGCAGCAAACCGTATCGCTGCGATTTAGCCTGAAAATTACTCCTACTAATTCCAGATTGATCGTTCCAAGTAATTTTAGATT
The DNA here is from genome assembly GCA_044358335.1 of Flavobacteriales bacterium. Taxonomy (GTDB): domain Bacteria; phylum Bacteroidota; class Bacteroidia; order M30B66; family M30B66; genus CALQRR01. The sequence continues at coordinate 413 of JBIKOC010000388.1, forward strand.
GAGCAAATTGAAAATCAGCTTTCCAAGCTTTATAGGATTGATGGAATGAACCACCAATGCTGTAATTTCCAATGCCGTATGGACTCTTTGCATGATCGCCTTGAAAACGAACAAAGCCATAATCGAAGGAAAAATCCGAGCGAAATGGTTTATTCAAACCTGTTTGAGCTTGGATAGTTTGAACACATCCAATCAACACGATACAACGTAAAAAACTCCCTAGGTTAATTGTGCACATCAATGGCGTAAAATTGCAGAAAATATCTTTCCGAAAGCGTGTAAAAATTTCCCATGAGTGGCCCAATACTTTTGATCGACAATTACGATTCGTTTACCTACAATTTGGTACATCTTATTGAGATGCTTCATGGGGAGAAGCCATTAACACTGCGAGTGGATGATGTGAATTCGGAACATATTTCACATTCGGCTGCAGTGGTTATTTCTCCCGGACCAGGTTTGCCAACCGAAATGGGGCATTTGATGGAACTGGTTCAACTGGCAATCAACACAAAACCAGTTCTAGGTGTTTGTCTTGGACATCAAGCAATCGCAGAAGCTTTTGGAGGAAAGCTCAAACAATTACCTCAAGTGTATCATGGTGTAGCTCGTGATGCTCAGATTGAATTATCCAATCCGATGTATCTTAATTGTCCAAATACTTTTGATGCAGGGAGTTATCACTCTTGGACGGTGAGTGAGGTTGATTTCCCCAATGAGTTAATTGTCACAGCTCGAGATAATCAGCGAGAAATACTTTCATTTATTCATGTCAGCAAACCGATTTGGGGGCTTCAATATCACCCCGAATCCATTTTAACACCTCATGGACCTAGTATAGTTCGCAACTGGCTTGACTTTGCACTAAAGTAGGGAGTGTTACTCATCAACATTTGCATGTTGGTAATCAAGTCGATTTTAGGTTTAAAAAACATGTTAAGTTGATTTTAACACATTATTTTCGTCTGATAAACCCTATAAAATCGACCCATGTGCATTCGTTTTAGCGGAGTATTGCGATTTTTCTTATTTGTACTTATCGCAGGTGTATCCGTTCAATTGTCGGCTCAGGTCAGCAATGTTGAGTTTCGGGCAAAAAATTTCCCTGGCCAGGAAGCTAATTTTAAGCTTGCAGACGAAGCCTATAAACAAGGCGATTTCTACTTTCTTCGAGGACCAATTTATTTTCCTCAAGCATTAAAAGAGTATTTAATTGCTCAGGATTTTAATCCCAATAATGCCGATTTGAATCAACAAATTGGGTTGTGTTATCTGAGTTTGCAAATCGACCGATTGAAGGCATTGCCATATTTGGAGCGCGCTCGTTCGTTGGATAGTAACTTGGGGAATGACTTTTTATTTTCATTAGGGAAAGCCTATCAATACAATCTCGATTTTGAAAACGCCATTCGGGTGTTTGAAGGATATATCAACTCATTAGGTGCAGGTGCAGATTTCTCGAAAAAAGATAAAGCCAATAAATCCATAGAGGAATGTCGTTCAGGAATTGAATTGGTAAAAAAGCCGGTCCGTGTTCGAATTGATAATCTTGGACCAGCTGTAAACTCTGCTTTTCCTGATTATGCTCCAGTTATTTCGGAAGATGAAAACAAGCTCATTTTTACCTCTCGCCGAGAGAATACAACAGGAGGAATGGTTGATGGAGAAGACTCACTTTATTATGAGGACATCTATATCACATACAAAATAGATGGAAACTGGGCACCTGCTAAGAACATTGGTGAACCGATTAACAAAGAAGACCATGAAGCAAGTATCAATCTTTCGGCTGATGGGAAAAAACTTCTGATTTACAGGACAAGTAACGGAGGAGATATTTTCGAATCTAAGTTGGAAGGTATTATGTGGTCTGAGCCTCGTGCGATGAAAGAAATCAATACAAAAGGATATGAAAACCACGCTACTTATTCGGCAGATGGTAAGTACCTGTTTTTCATTTCAGTTAAAACCGATTCAAGTGGATACGGAGGTAAAGATATTTACATAGCTGATATTGATGAAAATGGCAAAGCAAACAATATTCGAAATGCAGGAGGATTAATTAATTCTGCTTACGATGAAGATGGTGTTTACTTTCATCCCGATGGAAAAACCTTGTATTTCTCCTCTAAAGGATTGAATTCAATGGGTGGGTTTGATGTATTTAAAGCTACTTGGGAAAACGAAAAACTCAGTGCTCCAACCAATTTAGGTTATCCAATTAACTCTCCAGAAGATGACGTATTCTTTTTGTTATCTAAGGATGGGAAACGTGCTTATTTTTCTTCTTATCGGGAAGAAGGATATGGTGATAAGGATATTTACATCATGAATTTCT
>JBIKOC010000389.1:0-2744 GCA_044358335.1 Flavobacteriales bacterium
TAAACGAAGCCTTCTTATGGAAGAATTCAGAAGATGCTGATATAGATAAAGTTCGTGAAGAATTAGCGGATGTATTTGCCTATGCTCTACTCCTAGCCCACCGCTGTGGATTAGATGTAAATGAAATTGTTAAAGCCAAAGTGGCTAAAAACGAATTAAAATATCCGGTAGACAAATCAAAAGGTTCTGCAAAAAAATATAATGAATTATAATGCTCGTCTATCAGTCAACTAAAACAGGTTTTATTCAAGATGTAACTTCGGGAAGTATCGACGATATTATCAAAGCCAAAGTTCTAGAAAAGCTCAATCGGCATACAGGTGATAGCGAGACTACCTCATGGCGGAACTCATTAATGTACATGAACAATGTACTAAGTGACCCTGAAATACCAAATAATTCCGGAATTAGCATTGAGTGTCAAATACCGCAATCATCGAAACGAATCGATTTTATTATTACTGGAACGGATGAACGCTATCAGGAACATGCAATAATCATTGAATTAAAACAATGGTCAAGTGCAGAAAGAACTAATAAAGATGGAATTGTTCGGACTGCTTTAGGTGGAAATATCCGTGAAACGAGCCATCCAAGTTATCAAGCATGGTCGTATGCTGCTTTATTGATGAATTTCAATGAAACTATATATACAGAAGACATTCAATTAAAACCTTGTGCATTCCTTCATAACTATACTCCTGATGGGATTATTAACCATGAATTTTATGCTGACTATTTAAAAAAAGCGCCTGTTTTTCTTAAAAATGACCAATTAAAATTACGGGAGTTTATTAAACAATTTGTTCGATATGGCGATGAGAAAAACTTAATGTTTCGCATTGAGAATGGTCGTATCCGTCCGTCTAAAATGCTTGCAGATAGCTTGGTGGGTATGCTCAAAGGGAAAGATGAATTTGTGATGATTGATGAGCAGAAAATCGTGTATGAAACGGCCATGCATATGGCAAGAAATGCATCAAAAGGAAAAAAACAAGTTTTGATTGTTGACGGTGGCCCTGGCACTGGAAAATCTGTTGTGGCAATAAATCTATTAGTGCATTTAATAAATGAAAATAAGTTTGTTCAATATGTGACTAAGAATTCTGCACCACGACAGGTATTTGAAAGCAAACTAACAGGAGAATTCCGAAAAACAGTTATTTCGAATTTATTTAGAAGTTCTGGTTCTTATACCGATACACCACCTGATTCAATAGATGCTCTCATTGTTGATGAAGCTCACCGATTAAATGAAAAATCGGGTATGTTCTCTAATTTGGGTGAAAATCAAGTGAAGGAAATTATTCGAAGTAGTTTGTTCTCAGTCTTTTTTATTGACGAAGATCAACGTGTTGCTATTAGTGATATCGGTACTAAAGGAGAAATAGAGATGTGGGCAGCTCGTTTAAATGCGACAGTTTACCATCAAAAACTCGAATCACAATTCAGATGTGGTGGTTCTGACGGATACCTTGCCTGGCTTGATAATACGCTGCAAATTAGAGAAACTGCAAATCCAACTTTATCAGGAATTGATTACGATTTCCGAGTCTTAGATTCTCCATCTGAATTAAGAAAACTAATAACAGAGAAAAACGCAATCAATAATAAATCTCGCTTAGTAGCTGGATATTGCTATCCTTGGAATAGTAAAAAAGATAAAGCTCTTTACGACATAGAATTTCCAGAGCACAATTTTGCCATGCGCTGGAACTTGACAGATGATGGAATGCTCTGGATTCTCAAACCGGAATCGGTAAATGAAGTAGGTTGCATACACACTTGTCAAGGTCTAGAATTAGATTACGTGGGAGTCATCATAGGAAAAGACCTCTTGGTTAAAGATGATTTTGTAATAGCCGATCCTGCAGGACGCGCGTCCTCCGATAAAACAGTACATGGATTTAAAAAACTAAAAAAAGAAAATCCCGCTGCTGCAGACGAAACCATCAATGCCATTGTAAAAAACACTTATCGTACACTTATGACACGTGGCATGAAAGGCTGTTATGTTTATGCGGAAGATGCAGAAGTAAGGGAATGGTTGAAGGAAGCGATGGGGGAATAGCTGAAGAAGAAACAGCTTAAGTTCTCTCTTGATTAAACCTCTCCTTTATTTAATTACGTAATCAAATAATATTTAGTTTAATGCCTGTTAGTGGTTCGTGCTATTTTCTAAATGATTATTTTGTAAATGATTATTTTGTAAATGTTCAATAGCAAGCTTTGCATTAATATGCTGTTGTGATAAAAAAGCTGCCTGTCTACCAAATTTATTACTATTCTTCTCAAGTTCGTTAGAACTCCTCAACTTTTTAATTTTAGTGATAGTGTTTTCTTTTAAATTATCTAGGGCTTTTAACAAGTTTTCAAAAGAAACTGGATTCAAGTCAGATTTTGGAATAAATACACTTGTTATGTTTTGATATTCACCAATATGTTTTGAACTTATAGGTTCTGTTTTTAAACCAAACATAATTTGAATCTCTGGCTCACTTAAAAGTAAAAATCCAATTTTTCCTATCTGCTCCCCTTTTGATAAAGTTCTTGCTTCAATTATAATAAGACTTCCAGTTTGAGTTAACGATTCAATAATTTTATTCAATGTTGGTAACCATTCATCAATATTAATTTCATGTAATACATTACATAAAACTACAAAATCAAATTTGGTTTCTTTAATATCATTGTAGGAAGTATAAATTGTTTTAACACCTTTTGATGACAAAGATAAATGAAAG
>JBIKOC010000147.1:0-5180 GCA_044358335.1 Flavobacteriales bacterium
CGAACACCTATGAATGGTGTTATTGGTATGACAAGTTTATTGGCCGATACACCATTAAGTCCGGAACAACGCGATTACGTAGAAACAATTAAAGTTTCGGGTGATCACTTGTTAAATATTATCAACGACATTCTCGATTTCAGTAAAATTGAAGCGGGACATTTAGAATTAGAAAATACCGATTTCGATTTAAATTCTTGCATTGAAGAGGTGATGAATCTCTTTAGTAGCAGGGCTTATGAGAAAAATATAGAACTATTTTATCGGGTAGAAAATTCAGAGGTTTTCCAATTAATTGGAGATGTTACACGTTTCCGCCAGGTAATTGTGAATTTAATTGGAAATGCGATCAAGTTTACCAATGAAGGTGAAGTGGTGATTGATGTGAAGCCAATTGAAAGAAAAAAAGGCGAGCTACGATTAAGAATATCGGTAAGCGATACAGGAATAGGAATTCCGGCAGAAAAGCAAGAGAAATTATTCAAACCATTTTCTCAAGTCGATAATTCAACCACCAGAAAATATGGAGGAACAGGGCTAGGACTCGCGATCAGCAAGCATTTGGTGGAGTTAATGGGAGGAACACTAACCATGAATAGTGAAGTGGATAAGGGGACCACTTTTATATTTGATGTGGAAATGCAGGAATCAAAACAGGTAATTAAAAAAGAGCATAATCTTGATGTTTTACAAAGCAAGCGCATATTAATTGTAGATGATAATATGACCAACCGAAAAATTTTAGAACAGTTGTTCAAGACAAACGGAATGGTGGTTGAATCGTATAATAATCCTCTCATTGCACTTAATATCATCAAACAAGGAAAACAATTTGATTTAGGCTTAATCGACATGAAAATGCCAGAAATGGATGGTATTTCATTTGGGAAAGAGCTTCTTCAAATTAAAACCGAACGCGAATTACCACTCATCTTGTATTCGTCGATTGGTCACATGCTATCGCGCACTGATATAAATAAATACTTCAAAGCACACGTCAATAAGCCCATTCGTCACGATTTGCTATTACAGAAAATGAGTTCCATTTTAGGAGAACAACCATTTATTCAAGCAAAACAAGAAATCAAAGAAATGGCCGAGGAACAAGTAGCGAGCTTATATCCAATGCGGGTTTTATTAGCGGAAGACAACTTGATTAATCAGAAACTTGCCGAACGTGTATTAGAGATTTTTGGGTACACCATTTCGATTGCAAATAATGGTGCCGAGGCAGTTGAAATGTTACACGATAACGGCTACGATCTCATTTTTATGGATGTGATGATGCCCGAAATGGACGGATTGGAAGCCACGCAAACCATTCGTAAATCATACACTGGCAAGCAACCTGTTATTATAGCCATGACCGCCAATGCACTCAAAGGCGACCGCGAAATTTGTATCGAATCGGGTATGAATGATTATGTGAGTAAACCCATTAACACGGAGGAAATCAGAAATTTACTCGTGAAATACGGTTCAATGATAAAGTCGGGATCAGTAGTTTACTCTACGTAATCCTTCAGGTAAGAAAAACGTTCCGTTAAATTCCCGTTCTCGGCAATTGTAGCTCGTTTGATCATCGGATGACCATCAGCTTGTAATAAGCCTCCAATCACATATTTAAGCAAATGTTCTCCAAATCCTTGAGAAGCATCGAGCGGAAGTTCACAAGGAAGATTACTCACAGCCATTACATCGATAGTATTGGGCAAATAGGGAGCTTCAACCGTTTCCGAAAGTGGATGAAATCCAAATGTTGGATCTTCGATGGTAGTGTCTTTGACAGTTGCAGGAATGGCACCGTTTACATCACAACTAATATCCGCTATAACTTTAATACGAAAATCGCGAGCTTTCATGTCTTCACGAGAGAAAAAGCGGGGAATACGTTCGTTCCAAAAAATAGCATTGAGCATTAAATCGCAGCTTTTGGTATAAGGTCGGAAAGTAGAAACGTAATTCTCCGGATTTTGGTAGAAATCGGCTTTATCCCATTCGTCACCGTCCTTGTGAGCATAAAAGTCTTCCGTAACTAAATGCACGTATGTAGGCACATCAAACGAATCGTGTAAAAATTCATCGGGAGTTACCTCACGAATATTTAAGGCTTTGAGAACTTGCAAACAACCATGAGCCACACGTCCATCACCAGTAAGTGCAATTCGGAGCGGAGGAAGATTGATGTGTTTATATTGCTCCATCATCTCGTTATAATCGCGACACAGCCAAGCGGGTTTTAAGTCGAACTGCTTCATTTTCTTCCCCCAAGTGAGGAAACCTTCATGTGTCCCAACAATACCGGCATAACGTCCAAAACCAAGCACTCGACTACCATTTTCCCAAACGAGGGTTTCGTAATCGACCATCTTGATATTGAGTTCAAGAATCTTACGCAAGAGTTTGCGGTTATGCGGTTGTTTCTTGATTGTATGAGAAAAGAAGAGGTATGTTTTGCCTGCGAGGAGTTCATCAATTGGCACTTCTTTGATACCTAAAAGGATATCACATTCGGATAAATCTTCGCATAATTCAATACCTGCAGCAGCATATTCAGAATCGGCAATACAGCGATGATCAGAGGGTTGCACCAAGATGCGTACATCTGGAAAACGTTCGATTAGCTCGTTACATTGAATGGGAGTAAGTGCTACTCGTTTGTCGTATGGTTTCTTTCCTTCGCGAATTAAGCCGATAGTTCTCATGCGGCAAAGTTAGTAAGCCCTTTCAAAGGAAGAAGTCATTTTGCTTAAAAGCGCGAATCTGAAGCAGAAAAGGCTAAAAACTGATGTATCTTTGCTGGAGTTCTTTACAACATGGGGCCGTCATGGTATCGACAGCGAGTGCAATTGGCAAGTAAGCATGCCGGGTGTTGCGAGGTTAACCCGTTAAAACAATCCGCGCGCCTATAACTGGCGAAAACAACTACGCACTAGCAGCTTAATCCGATAGGATTAACCACGTTTGCCTTATAGGTAAACACTAGTTGTCTCCCGGGGAAGTTTTCTCAAGTCGTCCCCGATGAGGCATCGTAAAGTTTGAGATAGGTTTTTCAGGGTCCTGATGAATTACCGAAAACGATCGGGACTAAGAAGAGGGCTGGTTTGTTCCGTTCCTTCCCACTTCCGACAATTGATTCGGAAATAAGCATGTAGAAAGCGTGTGAATTCCTTGTTTGGACGCGGGTTCGACTCCCGCCGGCTCCACGAATGAATGCCTGATTATTCCGCAGGAACATTCAACAGTTCAGACCAAAATCAAGCGTGCTTGAATTTTGCGTTTGTGCTGTTGGATGGAAATCGTGTAACGATTTGAATCGTGCATTTGCAATGAGTAAGTCAAGGGAACTTCTTTGAAACTCCCGCCGGCTCCACATTTTAACCCCCTAAGCACTTTAACATCAGCACTTATGGGGTTTTAGTTTTATTGCTTAGCCCAGCTATAGTCCAAATTTTTGATTTTGAACACGTTGCGTGTTCATTTGCAAACATTGGTCTAGTATTTATCTTTTCTTCCCTCCGAAACCACCACCCGTTCTAAATCCTCCTCCATCGCCCATATTAAATCGAACAAATATCTCACTTGCACCTAAACCATTAGAATTTTTTGATAAGCCCGACAATGTAAAATCATATGAATACCCAACTGAAAACTGATCCCACTCAAGTATCATTTTCGCTATAAATGCATCTTTAAGTCGACCAAATACCCCTAATGAAAAGGAGAATGGCTTTTCAAAACCAGTATAATTCGAACCACTATTCAATTTGTATTTATAATAAGCCCCAACTAAGTATTCACTAAAACTGCCTTGCCTATGAAAGAATGCACTTGGAAGTATTACTCCGTCTGTCCCTTCGATAGATATTTCTGCATCAATAAATGCAGAATAACGAACAAGTAGACGCTCATTTTCTATTTCTACAAAAGAAAAATTGGGGCGATTTAAATGAAATGCCGCTAAACCAATATTTACACGTTGGTAAGAATTTCGGGAAACACCTTTAATCTTTCGATTGTATGTATATAAAATACCAGCACCTGCATCAAAATAACCGAAGCTTTGGTTATTAAAATTCTCGCCGCTTGAAATTCCTGCATCATATTGAACTCCGTTATATTGAGATGCCCAAATACCATCAGCAGATTGAATTGAACGTTGGCAATAGCCTGCATTTAAAGCTAAACTAAATTTATTTCTGTTGTCGATTTTGAAATGATTGGCTAGACTAAGTGCTATATTATTACTAGTTATACCAAGGTATCCCGCTTTATCATTGAAGAAATTCAACCCCAATGCTAACACATTGCTTTTATTAGAATTGCCTCTACTAATTCGTGCATCAAAAGAAGCCGCCATTGACCGATATGAATCTCCCAAATTCCTCCATTGAATTCGATGATTCAAATTAGCTTGAAACCCAGAATTTGCCCCTGCAAGTGCAGGATTCAAAATAAGTGGAGAATATTCTGTGTTCGAAAAATGCAAGTCTTGCGCTAATAAAGAAGAGCACATTAGCATTAAACCGAGTAAGAAGATATTTCTGTTTTTCATGTTTGTAATTATTTTACTAGAGTGATTGTTCCCGCTTTATTTAAAACGGTACCATTTAATTGCCGAACATTCAAATTATAAGCATACACACCACCTTGCACTTCACTACCTTTAAATTTACCGTCCCAACATTTGCTTATATCTTCCGATTCAAAAACTGGTTCGCCCCAACGGTTATGTATCACCAGTTTAAACTGCTCTACACAATTGCCAAGCACACAAAACAATTCGTTTGCCTGAGGACCCGTTCCGTTAGGCGAAAAAATTGTTGGGATAAAAACTTCACCACATCGTTCTTCCACTGTGATGGTCACCATGGTTGTATTCAGACATCCTGCTGCATCGAAACCTGTTACTGTGTATGTTGTTGTAACCTTTGGTGATGCAATTGGTGAAACACAATCGTTGCAACTTAATCCGGATGTAGGAGACCATAAATAGGTTAAGCCACCAGATGCAGTAAGTTGAATGGAGTCTCCTAAAGTAATGGTTGCATTTTCGGGCAGTACAGATATTTGAGGACCTGCAACAATACCAACTGATCCAGTACCCGAAGAGGTACATCCATTGGCATCATTCACAACTACTGAATAATCTCCTACAGGTAAGGAGTCTATCGATACTG
>JBIKOC010000391.1:0-2742 GCA_044358335.1 Flavobacteriales bacterium
CCAATTCTACTTTTCCGGAAATAAGGCGCGAATTACATCTTTTAGGTGTGGCGAACTCCATGTTGCAGGAGAAGCAATTGATGAATATTCGCGAAGTATCAGATGTGGTGAATACACTACTTCAGTCTCTGAAGGACAAAAAGACCATTTTACCTGCTATTCATGGGATTTTCGAACCCGTATATTTCACCAAAGAAATTATCGATGCAATCGACAAAGTGCTCGATCCATCTGGTATCGTAAAATCATCCGCTTCGCGTGAATTAGCTGATATCCGTAAAGATATCGCGCATTCGAGACGTGAACTGGATAAGATGTTTCGTGCCCAGATTCAAAAACTGAAAAAACTGGGATGGCTGGCAGATACCGAAGAAACCGTTTACAACGGACGACGCGTATTATCGGTACTTGCTGAGCAAAAACGTAGCGTTAGCGGATTGATTCAAGGTAGTTCGGATACAGGTAAAACTACCTTTATAGAACCTATCGAAACAGTCGACCTCAACAATGAAGTGTTCGAGCTTGTGCAGCAGGAACGGCGCGAAATCATGCGGATTTTACGCAATCTAACGCAGGAAATTCGTCATCATCATACCTTAATCAGCAATTATGAATTGGTATTATGTGAATTCGATTTCAACCGAGCCAAAGCATTGTTAGCTATTGAGTTGGATGCAACATTGCCTAACATTGTTCGTGCGGCACAAATTCGATTGTTGAATGCTCGTCACCCGATTCTAGTTTTACAAAACCGTGCTAATAAAAAACCAGTCGTGCCCATGAGTTGCGAACTGGATCATCAAAACCGTTTGCTCATTATTAGTGGACCGAATGCCGGAGGTAAATCTATCACCTTAAAAACCATCGGATTGCTTCAAATGATGCTACAAAGCGGCATGCTTGTTCCAGTTGCAGAGCAAAGTGAGATGGGATATTTTCAACGTTTATTTGCCGATATTGGAGATAGTCAGTCGATCGAATACGAGCTTAGTACTTACAGTTCGCGTTTAGCAAAAATGAAGTACATACTCGAATTTGCTGATAAGAAAACGATGGTACTAATAGATGAATTTGGAACGGGGACCGATCCGGAATTAGGTGGTGCTGTGGCTGAGGCTATGCTGGAAGAATTGTCGCGACGGAGGACATTGGGAGTAATTACGACACATTATATGAATATTAAACTGGCAGCTGATCGCTTGGATGGTGTTCGGAATGCGTGTATGTTGTTCGATGATGAGACTTTACAACCAATGTATCAGTTGGTGATTGGCCAGCCGGGAAGTTCGTATACCTACATTATCGCTGAAAAAACGGGATTGCCTGTAGCCTTGATTAATCGGGCGAGGAACATGACTTCTAAAGATAAAGTGACTTTAGATCGCATGTTGCAGCAATTGCAAAAGGAACAACAGGAATTACGGAAACTGCTTCAGGTTTTGGATGAAAAGCAGGCCGTTGCCGATAAGTCGAAAACGAAATACGATGAGCTTCATGAAAAGATGAAGCTGAAGATGGAGAGTAAAAAAGCTACTCAAGAAGAATCTGGGAAGTTGATTGAGTTGGGGAAAAAGCTACAATCGATTACTAAAGAATGGGAAGCAGCTAAGGATAAGAAGCCCATATTTGCGAAACTTACTAAGATTCTATCAGCTGAAAAGCTCAAGAAGATTGATAAGAAACAGCAACTCAAGAAAGAGAAAATCAAAGCTCAAGTACTCGAAAAAAAGAAGGCTGAAATCAAGGTTGGTTCGAAAGTGAAATTACTCAGTGGCCGTCAAACTGGCATTGTAGAGGAAATCCAAAACAACCGAGCGCGCGTGATTTTCGGGAATTTGAAAACCCTTGCTAGTTTGGAAACTTTAGAGGTTGTTGAAGATTAGTTCCCCAATAAAGTAACGGTCCCTTTTTCTTCGAACGGTTGATCTTTGATATCGGTTCCGGAGATGATAAAGAAGTAAGTACCATCTGGAACTTTCTCAGTATTGTGAAGTCCATCCCAACCTGCACTCACATTTTCCCAAGAATACAATTGTTTGCCCCAACGGTTAAACACACGAGCCTGAAAGGTTTTTACCGCATTGTATTTCACTTGAAAGAGGTCATTAAAACCATCCGAATTGGGTGTAAATACATTTGGGACAACTAATAAAAGTTTGTCACTCAAAACTTTAATCACTGTTGAATCGGAATCAAAACATCCGGTAGAATTACTAACCACAAGTTCTAATACATACGTTCCTGAATCAGGAAAAGTGAGTGTACCCGGAGCAGTAAAACTTATCGGCTCTCCATTTAAAGTCCAGCTATAGGTTTCTCCATTTTCACTCTGATCTGTCACATTCACAGGTAAAATCACATAACCAGAATCAACATCTGTGGTGAAATTAGCTGTTACCGGAATTCCAGTAATGATTAGTTGATCTGTAGCTGTATTGCACTGTCCAGAACGTGTTAACGTGTATGTTCCTGCTGAAGTAACTGTGATTGAACTAGCAGTTGATCCAGTATTCCAAGAGTTTTGATCGTTGTCATTGGAAAACAGTTCAATTGGCTGTCCACTACAAAGTGAAGTGTCGCTTGGCGGAATGATTTCGGCGGATAAAAGTCCAATTTGTTGGATGACAATTTCCAAAGCAACGCTTTCGCAGGCTCCTGAAGTGGCTGTAACATAAAGCGTATCATTAGCTGAGGATGATTGATAATTCAATCCCGTTGATAAAACAGCTGCTAAACTTTCGT
>JBIKOC010000390.1:0-2742 GCA_044358335.1 Flavobacteriales bacterium
CGTGTGTAACTTGGAAGATGGCGACGCGCGTGCTGTATTTAAGAATACGAATTTGGATGTTCGTGCTTATCGTCGAATTCGGATGGAAGTTCATGCTGAATCGATGAACAACAATCAGTGGCCTGAGAAGCAATTAACAGCTTTCATTCGCTTAGGAACCGATTTCGTAAACAACTATTACGAATATGAGATCCCATTGAAACGTTGCCCAGATGGCACTACCAATCCAGAAGACATTTGGAATAATAGTTTCAATTTCCTTCTTGAAACACTTACAAATGCTAAGATTAATCGGAATACTCAAATGTTGAATAATCCATTAATCACATACAGTAAACCATTCTACGCGCAAGATCCTGATCAACCCGAAAACCGAATAACCGTTGTGGGAGTCCCTCAGATTTCGGGAGTTAAGACCATGATGATTGGTATTCGAAATCCACAAAACGATGAGTACAATCCATGGCCAGATGATGGTTCGGTAGGATGTGCTGAAGTTTGGGTGAATGAATTACGTGTTTCAGATTACTTTGAATCGGGAGGATGGGCAGCCAATGCTCGAGTTACTGCTAAGCTGGCCGATTTAGGAACCATTGCACTTGCTGGTAGCAGAACAACCTTCGGATTTGGAAGCATCGAGAAAAAGCCGGCTGAACGTGCTCGTGCTAATACGACTTCGTACAGTTTGATTAGTAATTTGGAGTTAGGGAAATTCTTTCCGAAAAAATGGAACATATCCATTCCTCTTTATTGGGAATTTGGCGAAAACATTGCTAATCCACAATTTGACCCACTAGATGCGGATGTGAAATTCCAACGTGCCTTAGATTATCAGCCGTCTGAAGGAGCTCGTGATACGTTAAGACAATTGTCGCAAGTTTATCAGAAAAGAAAGAGCCTCAATTTCACTAATGTGAAAAAGAACAAGGCGCAAGGCGCTACAAAATCTCATTTCTATGATGTTGAAAATTTGGATTTTACCTATGCTTTCTCTGATAATTTCCAACGTTCTCCTCAGGTAGAATTTAACTACCAAAAAAACATTGATGTAGGTCTAGGTTATACTTATGCACCTCAAGCCAAAGCTTGGGAACCCTTTAAAAAGGCAAAGATTTTTGAAAAAACGAAAGCCTTTGCTTTAATCAAGGATTTCAATATTGGTTTAACACCTTCTCGATTAGCTTTCCGTTCAGATATTGCTCGCGATTTCAATTCACAAAAACTGCGAAATACTTCTGATATCGCCCTACTTAAAATTGATACAACTTTCTTTAAATCCTTTACTTGGAATCGGATTTATGACATAAAATATCCACTTACTAAGTCGCTACAACTCGATTTCATGGCAACGAATCAAAGTCGGGTAGATGAAGAACAAGGATTGATCAATACAACGTCCAAGCGTGATTCGGTTATACGAAACCTAAAATCAGGAGGACGTAATACCAATTATCAGCATTCGCTTAATGCATCCTATACCATTCCATTCTCAAAAGTTCGACTACTTAATTGGGTTTCAGGAAGCGTATCTTATGCAGCAACCTATTCTTGGGTAGCAGCACCATTAGTTCGTGATAGTTCTAATTTGAACAAGTTTGCAGCAAACCCATTTGGTAATTCTATCACCAATTCAAATAGCATCAATTCAAGTGCTCAGGCTAATCTGATGCAGTTGTACAATAAAGTGCCTTATCTGAAGAAGATTAATCAGAAAAAAGGAACTAAGCCTAAAGAAAAGAAAAAGGTAAAACCTATAGATCCGAAAGATCCAAAGGCTAAAAAAGACTCCACCGAAAAGAAAGAAACAGCTTTCTCTAAAATACTTGAAAATGCTGCTAAGTTCATGATGATGCTCAAAAACGCATCTGTAACTTATACCGAAACAAATGGAACGGGCCTTCCGGGCTTTGTTAATTCGAGCCAATTTATAGGTCGAGATTGGAATAGTGGAACTCCTACTGTAGGTTTCTTATTTGGAAGTCAGCAGGATGTTCGAAGTTTGATGGTACAGCGAGGAGCACTCACTCAAGACACCACGTTCAATAATGCATTCACTAAAACACTTTCTAAAAATCTCACTTGGAATGCTACGATTGAACCTTTGCAAGGCTTAAGAATTACCTTAAATGCCAACCGTACTTATTCCGAAAACTTCAGTACGATATATAAATACAATGCAACTACCGATCAGTTCCAAGAATTAAGTACACTCAAAACTGGAACATTCAGTATGTCGACAAATACTTGGGGTACTGCATTTGAAAAGCTCGATAATAAGCTTCATGGTTCAAGTAACTACCAGCGTTTCTTAGATAATCGTAGAGCTGTAGCTGGAAGATTAACAACCAATGGTGTTGATCCAACAACCAATTATCCGACAGGTTTCGGGAGTACGCAACAGGATGTATTGTTGTATTCGTTTATGTCGACATACATGGGTAATGACCCAACCCGTCAAGACCTTTCTCTATTCCCGAATATTCCAAAACCAAACTGGCGAATCACATATGATGGTTTGACTAAACTGGAGTTCTTCAAGAAGTATTTCAAGACGATTTCCTTGAGTCATGCTTACCGTTCAACATTCAATATCAGTTCGTTTACAACCAATTTGCTTGCTATACAAGATCCAAATGCCA
This sequence comes from Flavobacteriales bacterium, assembly GCA_044358335.1. Taxonomy (GTDB): domain Bacteria; phylum Bacteroidota; class Bacteroidia; order M30B66; family M30B66; genus CALQRR01. The sequence goes on from JBIKOC010000390.1 coordinate 2,640, forward strand.
CTGATCAAACTGGAAACATTATTCCTCAACTCAACATCCTAATGGCTTCCTTATCGGAACAATTTGGACCGATGGTGAATGTGGATATGACTTGGAAGAACAG
>JBIKOC010000392.1:0-2736 GCA_044358335.1 Flavobacteriales bacterium
GTTTGCTGAACAAATTCACCGAAAAGCGTGGCGGATGTATTTTCCATTGCTCCCGAAACATAATCACGCACGACAACTTGCGAGTATTTAGGCCAAGGATAATCTACTCCCATGCGGGTTGAGAAGAATTCTAGCATTTCAGGAGTATTCCCAAAAATGTTGCGGGCATATGGTTCGAATTCCTTTTCTACGTAGTAATCCACAGCAATTTTCCGCCAAGTATCTTTCACAATCGCGAATTCCCCAATAGCCATCATCACCAAATAAGGAGCATTGGGTTGATCCATTTTCCAGGTATCGGTGCGGGTGCCATCGCTGTTCTTCTTGCTCAAAGTTTTGAGTCCGTTGCTGAGTGTGCTATATTTTTCGGGAACCGTGATGAGGATTTCATGCGTCATCTTCTCATTGGGTTTGTCGATGGTTGGAAACCAGCAAGAAGATGATTCGGTTTCACCTTGTGTCCAGATTTGTGTTGGCTTTGACGGATCTTCATCTTTAGGATCGATGAAATACAAGCCTTTTGCATCGGAAATGGCAGAACTGCCTTGTGTTTTTACCCGTTGTGGATTGGCCGTATATTGAATAAATATCGTGTACGGTTCGCTACGCGTGAAGGATTTACCTAGATAGATGTGTAATTGCTCATCATCGTTTTTATAGGTTAAATCAGTCATTACTTCACCTTTACCAACCATGGCGACACGTTGAATGTCAAATGCTTTCGCATCCAGAATCAAGGAATCGGTTGGATAATAATAGGGTTTGATATCGATGCGAGCTTTCCCATAGAGCTGCTGACGAGCAAGATCAAAACTCACTTCTAGTCGAGTATGCAAAATGTCGTTTACACGCTTGGCGGATGGATTATATCGTTTTGATTCATCCGAAAATTGCATGTCGCTAAAGTCGATTTCGGGAAGGTTGACAATAGAATCGACATTCGCATAAACAGCCGAATCGAGGAAAGATTGATCGTCTTTACTGGATTTATCGCGGTGATTTTTACAAGAAGGAACGAGAACTAGCGCGCTAAGAACAGCAGTTGCAAAGGAAAGACGGAGTTGGGGCGTCATTGAGTTAATTAAAAATGGAGGGTAAATATAACGGGATTCCGTTGGAAGTATTCTACTACGGATTCAGACAGCAAAAATTCACCATTATGGTAGTATAGCATTCAATTGCTCCCATGTGCCGGCTTGCTGAATGGATAAAGGTTCGTGAGGCATTTTCATTCGAACGTTATGCAGCACCAATCCCGATTTATGGCGGCGACTGGATTGAATTTCATCGAATTGTAGTTGAAATACGAGTTCGGCCTCTACACTTTTAACTGGACCAAATCGCTCGCGCGTATGAAGCTTTACCCAAGCATCGAGCTGTTGAATTTGTTCGAGGGAAAGTCCTTCACTGGAACGGGTGATGGAGACGATTTCGGGTTGTCCGGATTCATTTTCACGCCAAACTCCAAAGCCACATTCGGTGATGATTTTTTTATTCTTGTCGGGAATTTTGCTCACATAGAGAAGCACTGCATTGATTTCGAATGGTGCAGCTTTCAATTTAAGGAGCGCTTGAGCATCCCACGGAGCATGAAGTTTTTGCAAGGAAATTCCGTCAGCTAACTTTTCACGAATTTGGGTTTGACAATGATGGATTTTATCCCAGGATTTGAATTCAATAGCTGGAGCATATTGAAATCCATAATCCTTCACTTTCTTCATTCGCGCTTGCAAGCGTTTCCTTCGTTCGAGTAAAGTCAAATTGCGAATGTCTTTTTTGCCCTCAAACAACATATCCTGAACGACCAATTTAACAGGCGATTGCTCCATCAAATCGTGACGCATTTTCTTGCTTTGAATACGTTTTATTAGGTTGAAAAAAAATCCCGGAGGTTGATCATCGGCAGGTTGAACAATTAAATCGGCAATCAGTAACGTGCCTTCTTCAAAATAGCTGGCAGCATTGCGTACTTCGGGAAAAACATCGGGTAAAAGCTCTTCGTTGCGCGTCCAAAGTTGAATGTCTTTTTTCAGCACGCGGGCTTGAACATGAATTCCCTGAAAGGTAAAAAGCGCTAACCAATCCTTAGGATTTTCTAAAATTTCGGGATTTGAAATGATCTCAGAAACGGGGCGAAAAGGAACATACGAAGGAGCAAAATTGCCATCGTTGGATTTTTCCAAAATGTTTGACCAGTCGTGCATTTCCCATTTTTGGGAGAAAGCTTGAATGAGTTCCGAAATGGGTTTGGTGGTGATGGGTTCGATTGCTTTTGCCGCCTCAACTGGACGAATTTTATATCGAAAAGTACCCGTAAGTAACTTATTAAATACGAGTCGTTGCTCGGCATCCATGCGTTTCCAGAGTTCTGCTATGATTATTTTTTGATTTTCTGGAGTTTCGGTTTTAAGATTTTGAACTACCTGCATTACCTGTGGCAGTGAAATAGGATCCGGAATGGTTGAATCGGAAATGACCATAGCTAGAGCAGCTGCAGGATCACCAATCATTTCGATACTTTCTTCTAAAAGCCATTCCGGAATTCCACTTTCTTCGAGCACCCATTGGTGAAGTGTCGCCGAGTTGATGCATCGTTCGGGACGATTTCCTAGCAATAGATGAAAGGCAAGAGCTAAACTTTCTTCTTCGACCGATTTTACATAATCGGATAAAATCCGCTCCTTTTGATTAGCAGCAGCTTGATTGAGGTGGAGACACAGGCGGGAGAAGGAGTAC
>JBIKOC010000393.1:0-2718 GCA_044358335.1 Flavobacteriales bacterium
ACGAGATGGAAGAGCGGACATGGTTTTTCTTTCGCGGGGTCTAGTTTGGCGACCAACCCCGCTTTATTGTTGTGTTGCATTATTGTAGCACATTTTGTGCTTAAAAACAATCAAAATGGAAAAAGTGTACTTAAAAAAATGGAATTAGCACTTTTTGAGCGTGTTAGAAAGATACGCGAATCGATAAATATGTCCCAACTGGAATTTGCTCAGCTTTTTGATTTATCTCAACGAACCATCTCCAATTGGGAAAGTGGTCGTAACGAGCCTCCTTTTATTTTTTTTCAAAAAATGGTGAAAAATTATTCAGTGAATTCAAATTGGTTATTAACAGGCGATGGAGAAATGTTTGATTCCTTGAACCAAATCGATATTCCAACTCGAACAAAATCATATTTTATAGAAGCTATTAAAGCATCAGAATTTAACGCTCAAGAAATTGACGCAATTTTATCAAAGTACATTCTTATAAAATATCTTAAATCGATTAAAGAGATACAGCATTCAGAAGGGATATGGGAGCGTATTTTTTTCACTCCTGGAAAAAACATTGCTCACATGAGAATCTTAACTCGTGCGTTGATCGAAGCAAAAGAGATTTATAAAAATGAAATTTTTACAGTTGAAAACTCTAAAAATATTTTTAAACAAATTCTGAGTCAGTATGAGTTGCGGATGGGAAAAGATAAAATTAATAATTTGATTAATGAAAAAACGCGCGAAGAGCTTCTCGACTGGGCTGACAAGGAACTCAACGATTTTGTTTGCTTTGTGATGTTATCAGGATTTGATGTAGCTATCGCCGCGATCAAAGAAACACTAAATAGAGTAGATCAGGCAAACTTTAAATTAGATTAGAAATATTCTCGACCCATTTTTTAAATGTTTCTTCCTGATACGTGATGCGAACTCGGCCAGTGATATATTTTTTTTCTTCATATTTGACAGGAATCATCCCTGCCTTGCGCCAGTGCATGAGAGTAGAAGCGTGCACTCCCAATAATCCTGCTGCTTGTCTTTCACTAATCATTTTTATATTTTGCATTATATGAGCCCCTTTTTATTTGTTTATATCTATACAAATTCACAAATTATTAGGTAGTATATTACTCCTATAAAAAAGTAATGAAAGGTATGGAAATGGTAAAATTACATTCCAAAAATAATTCTCGTGCTATATTTTCAGTTTTACTCAACGATGATTATCAAGTTTTTATGAAGTGTAATCGAGGTTATGATCCAGCTGATTCTAGGGCAATTGTTATTATTGATACTTTGAAATTTCTTGAGCTTTGGAAAGCAGATCCGGGAAAAGATCTACACTATCTATCACATGGATCGCGCGAAGCATGGATGCAAGATTCAAAATATCCTGATATGGCGCAATATTTCGAGTTTGGTCTTATAAATCCAGTACCACTAGCTTCAGTAAATTTGTATGAGTCAAATCAAAAAATTAAATTTCTGAATTTCAACGATGGGGTAACTCGTACATTATGGCTACTTGCTCATGGTGCAACTGCATTTCCAGTTGAATGTTATTCGGATTTTGCTAAAGAACTTTCTGAACTTGCAGGATGTAACCCAGGGGAATATTTTATAGTATCAGATTATTTACAATAATATTTTTTGGCACTCCAATAGTGTCATTCCATAGCCTTTAGCAACATCCACAATTCTCTACAGCTCACTCTTGGAGAGATAAATCATGGTTTGATTATAGCACCTCCAAACTCTTTTCAATACTCTTCTCCAAAAACTTCTCCAGCTCAACAGCATCAGCAAGCGCATCCAAATATTCACGTCGATGGTCGTTTTCAATTAGTGGTGGGATGAAGTCGTTCGCGATAGCTTGATGTGCCATGAGTAGCCGTCCAATACGTCCATTACCATCTGCAAACGGGTGGATAAGCTCGAATTTGATATGAAACTCCGCTATATCTGCTAATGTCATTGAACCGATTTTATACTGATATAATAGATTATCAATATGCTGTGAAATCATCGACGGTGGCGAGAGCTTTACGTCTACCCCTTTGATATATCGATCATCAAGGCGATACGCTCCAATCGGCTTAGATACATACTCAGGAGCTACTTGTAGCGCGTCTTCAAACATAATCGCATGTAGATCTTTGATGTAGCCGGCATTAAACTTCATCTCTTTGTTAAATGCTTCACGGATAACGACATCATAAGCTTTTGCAAATCCGAGAATTACCAGTTGTTCACCTAATGGTTTACCTGCTGCGGTGATACCGTGCTCCAATAGTTCTTTGGTCTCACCATACGAGAGAGTTGTCCCCTCCATAGCGTTTGAGTGATGCGTGATCGAAACACGAAGTTGTCTAAAAAGTGATTCACGTTCTTTTAGTGATAGATCGCTTAGATGTTGCATATTTATCCCTTTATAATATATTTTAAACAGTTTATTAACTGTTATTAAATTGTTTATTAATTCTTTGAAGCCTTAAGTGCCGACGCTTTGATATAAAGCCCAACACTCAATCCAATCTCTTTACCTGCATTCGTAACGATAGCAAGCTCATCGTCATCTAGGTAAACTGTGACCTTATTTTTCTTGGTATGACCATCTTCTTTCTTAGGGCGACCACCACGTTTACGATCTGCCTCTTCGAACGTTTTAACGGGTTTTGCCGCTGTTTTCATCATCTCTGCTATACTTTTTTTATCTGCCATCATATCCCCTTTATTGAT
>JBIKOC010000394.1:0-2712 GCA_044358335.1 Flavobacteriales bacterium
TTTATTGTTACCACTTCCTTCTACATATTCAGAAATGAACAGTTCATTGCATTGAGAAAAAGCAGATCCCGTAATAAGCATAAGAGCACCTGCAAGCGTGTAAAATTTATTCATCGTTCAGTTTTTGTTAATGCAAAATTACTCAAATGAAGTTCTTAGTTCCATCTAATGTTAACAATTAAAGATTTGTTAATGAAGGCTTGATTTTAAAGGATTTCAGCGTATTTACATTACGACTCACAGAAATATTTATCTTTGCCGGCCGTAAAAACAAGCAATATGAAAGGTCCGATCTCTCAATTTATAGAAAAGCATTATCTACATTTTAACTCTGCAGCATTAGTGGATGCTGCAAAAGGCTATGAGGCACATCTCACAGCTGGAGGTAAAATGATGGTGACTTTGGCTGGTGCCATGAGTACTGCAGAACTTGGGAAATCTTTTGCCGAAATGATTCGTCAGGGGAAAGTGGATATCATTTCTTGTACAGGAGCTAACTTGGAAGAGGATATCATGAATTTGGTGGCTCATTCGCATTATAAACGTGTTCCTCATTATCGCGATTTGAGTCCGCAAGATGAATGGGATTTATTAGAAGATGGTTACAATCGCGTAACAGATACGTGTATCCCAGAAGAAGAAGCCTTTCGACGTATTCAGAAACATATTGTCAAACAATGGATGGGGGCTCAAGAAAGCGGACAACGTTTCTTTCCTCATGAATACATGTATAAGATGTTGTTGTCTGGCGAAATGGAGCAGTATTATGAAATTGATCCCAAAGACAGTTGGATGATTGCCGCAGCAGAGCGCAATATTCCAATTGTAGTCCCAGGATGGGAAGATAGTACGATGGGTAACATCTTCGCATCATACTGTATTAAAGGTGAATTGCAGCCTTCTGTTACGAAATCAGGTATTGAATACATGATGTGGCTAACAGAATGGTATCGTGCTAATTCATCTGGAAAAGGAGTTGGTTTTTTTCAAATAGGAGGAGGGATCGCTGGAGATTTCCCAATTTGTGTTGTTCCTATGATGTATCAGGATTTGGAATGGCATGATGTACCATTTTGGGCATACTTCTGTCAGATATCTGATTCAACCACTTCTTATGGTTCTTATTCTGGAGCTGTTCCGAACGAAAAAATCACCTGGGGTAAATTAGATAAAGACACGCCTAAATTCATTGTTGAATCGGATGCTACCATTGTAGCGCCCTTGATTTTTGCCTGGATTTTAGGTTGGTAATCAACTATATCATCCTTTAGTTGTTTCAAACTATTGGATGATTGCTAATAAAATTAAAGATGCGTAAACTAACTACTCTATTCGGACCATGCAGCGCAGAGTCGGAAGAGCAAGTATTAGATATTGCGCGTCAGATTGCATCACGTTTTCCTCAAAACATTTTTCGTGCAGGAGTTTGGAAGCCTAGAACTCGCCCAGGAGCTTTTGAAGGAATAGGTGAAGCTGCTTTAGAATGGATGCAGCACGTTCGGCAAGAAACTGGGATGGAAATCATAACCGAAGTGGGAACTCCCGAGCATTTAGAAGCCGTTTTAAAAGCTGGATTTAGTCATGTTTGGATAGGAGCAAGAACGACAGTAAATCCATTTTCTGTTCAAGAGTTAGCCGATGCCATGAAAGGGATTCCTTTACATGTATATGTAAAGAATCCAATTAATCCTGATTTAGCCTTATGGATTGGAGCAGTGGAACGGGTTCAGTTAGCAGGAGTAAAGGCAGTTTCAGCCATTCATCGTGGCTTTCATTCTTTCGAAAATTCACCCTATCGAAATGCTCCGCGTTGGGAATTGATGATTGATTTTAAAACGCAACTTCCTAATGTGCCTGTTATTTGTGATGCAAGTCACATAAGTGGAACACCAGAATTAATTCACGGCGTTGCTCAAAAAGCGCTCGATCTTGATTGCAACGGGTTAATGATTGAAACACATTCAAACCCTTCTCAAGCTCTTTCTGATGCTCGTCAACAAATAACTCCAGCATCTTTAATATTCTTATACGATCAATTAATTTTTAGAAATGCACAATCCGATAGTGAAGGATTTCATCGAAAATTATTGGAATTACGTTCCCGAGTTGATTCAATTGACGACACAATTCTTCAAGCATTAATTGCGCGTAAGCGTTTGATAAAAGAAATAGCTGGTTATAAAAAAGAGAATAAAGTCACCATTTTACAGATTCATCGCTGGGAAGAAATACTTCACCGTCAAATGAAAAATGCGCAAGATTCTGCAATCAATCCTGATTTCGTAAAACGGATTTATGAGCTAATTCATGAGGAATCTATTCGTTTACAAACGAATATTTTTAACCACAACACCAACGATTGAGAACAAAAATCTCTTTTGAATAGGCAATTTCTATCGTGTAGATTCTATCCTTTATTTTTTCTATTTTGCCGTCCCTGTTTTAGAAATTTTATCTAGCAGGATAACTACACCATTCAATTCTCTTATTATATGAGTTTGCATAGAAAGAAAAATCTGGGACATCTAATGACCCAATCGGCCGAATCAGATCAGGGGCTTAAGCGCACGTTGGGTGCTGGGAATTTGGTGGCTTTGGGTATTGGTGCTATTATAGGAGCTGGTCTTTTTGTTAGAACAGCTGCAGCATCAGCAGAAGCCGCTGGTCCTGCTGTTACATTATCGTTTGTTGTGGCAGCTATTGGATGTGCTT
>JBIKOC010000395.1:0-2706 GCA_044358335.1 Flavobacteriales bacterium
TTTCATCAATTTCAATTTCTTATCGCGGATTTTCACCACTGCTGGATTGGTTAAATCAAGCGCCATTTGAACTCCATAAGAAGTTAAATAACGATCGGTTCTTCCCGGATATCCCATTACCATGGTAAAATCATTTTCTTTCACACCATCTAGGGAAACTGGCAAAAAGTGACGTGGTTTATACGGTTGATTTTCTGGCGCAAATGCAGCAGGTTTGTTGTCCGGACCAGCATAAACACGAAGTAAACTGAAATCTCCCGTATGACGAGGCCACATCCAATTGTCGGTATCGCCACCGAATTTTCCTACCGATTCTGGTGGAGCTCCAACTAAACGAACATCTGTGAATGTTTCATACACGAACAAGTAATATTCGTTTCCATCGAAAAAGCTTTTTACAGCAGCATCGTAGCCAGTTCCTTCGATAGCTTCTTTCTCGATTGTTTTGTAAAGCTGACGAACTTTTGCTGTCCGCTCGCTTTCACTCATAGCAGGATTCAATTCAGCTAGAATACGTTGAGAAACATCTTCAATACGTACAAGGAATGATGCAGTAATTCCACCAGAAGGAAGTTCTTCTGAAAGCGATTTAGCATAAAAGCCATCCGTTAAGTAATCATGCTCCACGCTTGAATTCGTTTGGATAGCTTCGTATCCACAGTGGTGATTTGTCAACAATAAACCTTTAGACGAAATAGCTTCGGCAGAACAAGATCCGCCACTAAGCATAACCACCGCATCTTTCAGGCTCGATGTATTGATGTTATAAATTTCGTCGGCTGTTAGTTTGCAGCCTTTTTTCTTCATGTCTTCGTAGTTCAAACGCTTTAAAAGCAAAGGAAGCCACATGCCTTCATCGGCACGAACTACCTGCTGTGACGTCATTCCTGCAAGAACAAGGCAGATAATTAAGAAACGTTTCATGTGAGGTTGTACAGGTTAATTTTGTGAGGGGCAAATAAAGCGAGAATACTCGCAACAAACAACCACCATTGGGTGGGGCAAAATCATTTAGAGTCAACTATTTTACCTTCTTCGTTGATTCGATATCTTAAAATTCGAGATGTATCGGAGGTTTTACCCTTAATTCGGACTTCAAATAACTTCCCAAATTCAACCCAAGCATATTCAACAGATTTTACGTTGGTTATTTTTAGTTGATTTTCTTCTCCAACTACAAGAGTTGATGCAGCTTCTATTCGTTGTCCTATATTTATGAGCGGATTCATTTCTTTCCCAACAATTCTTTCAATAAAAATAAATTCATCGGCTGTGTGTCCATACTTACCAAATCCAAGAGGATCAACGAGTTCATAATCGTACATCACCATTGCAGGATTTCCATCGGGTAATCGAAAGATTGAATTGAAGAAATTATTTTCTACATGGCCTGTATAGCGATAATCTTTCCCCGAATAAATTTCATTGTTAAGCAACAGATAAACTTCGTGCTGAAGAAAAACGCTCACATCATCGTACTTAAGTTCAATTCGCTCGTGAGCAATTTGCTTCCCTTCAGGTATTTTTTGATATGAAATATCAATCGGATAGAAATAGAATTCGGTTAGTGCTTCGGAGATAAATTCTTTGGCATATACTATTCCTCCGCTGTTCCAACCAAATGTCTTCCAAGTTCCACCACTATAAATCACATCCAAATTAATTTTCATACGATCTAGTATATGAGCCGGAACATTACTAGGTAAAATGTTTAATGGAAATACTAATTCTGTTTGATTAAAGTAATATGGTCTTCCATAAAAACGATTCGATGTAGTACTAATCGTTTGCTCTTTAGCTTCTCCCGGATCAGCATCAATAACATCCACCACAAAACGTATTTTATTCATCGAAGCCACTCGTCCAAAACCTAAACACTTATTGTGCATTGCTACATGATAATGCAGTCCTGTTGTGGTTTTAGTAACGGTATAATTCACAAATGGAGATAAGTCGTCGAGAGTCAAACCCGTTTGCTTTTCGAATGGACCATACTTGTCTCGATCGAGATGTTGAGCCGGTTGTTGACTGGCAGATAAGCCAAAACGAGTCATTCCAAAAAACACATACTCCCGACGTAAACTACTTGCTTCGGGTACTATAGGTTTAACATCTTTTCCTGTTTCGGCATTCTTCAATTTCCCTTTCGGATAGTCGGCATCACGGATAAAACGTTCTAGATTAGCTTCATCACCAGTTTCAGCTGTATTTCGAAAAACAAAGGTTTTTTTTCCTTTTTCTCCGATGATGTAATCACTATAATTAACCCAAGGAGAACCAAACCAGATTTCAATCCGATCTCCCGTTCCTGCATCATTAGCTTGAATTTGATCATCGGTTACCTCAACATCAAAAAAGATTGAGTCAGGACTGATTGAGCCACGAACTTTAGCTGATATATCGCTACTAGCAGGTAATTCTCTGCCAGGAATTTGAAATAAAGCATCTTGAGAGATAAGCGAAGATGTTTGCGCCAGAAGAGCATTTCCAACAAGCACAAAAACCCCGATGAGCGTTCGAAGCATGGGTTAATAATTTATTGCGAAGATAGAATATGCTAGAATAGTAAAGTTTAGAGGAAGATTAAAATACAAGCCTCTATACATTGCGTCATTATTGGTATTTTCAGCCATTAATTTTTGGAAAATGAAGGAACTCATTCGATGCGCTTGGTGTACCAAGACAGATAATATGCGCGAATATCAC
>JBIKOC010000396.1:0-2704 GCA_044358335.1 Flavobacteriales bacterium
GCCATGGAAACCAACAGAATCTTCTTTAGCTATTCCCTATCAAACGACTGTTACCATTCGTTCTTCCGAAGAAAAAACCATTGCGTTACCTAATATGGTGTTTTACTCCACTTTTACCATTAAAACTGAACCCTGATTAGCGAGGCAGAAGAAATTTCAAAACACTTGGAAAGCGCCTCTGCCAGTATAGCTCCGAATGAGCAGCCCCTGAATACTCTTTGGTCACCCAATTTTTCTTAGAATACCCTTTCTCTTTCATCAAAGCATCTATTTCCTTTTGATAAGGAGCATATTGCTTATCTAAGGTTTCGGTTCCATAATCGAAGTAAACGCGATGTTCAGTTGAAGGCGGCAACTTCTTATTGAGATATGCTTTAATCGCTTTCGGTATTCGAGCATCATTCATCTTCAAACTTACTGGCCAATGAGTCGAAATACAAGCTGCTGAGCCGAATATCTTTGGATACTCACACATTGCATAAAGAGAAACCAATCCCCCCATGCTTGATCCTGCAATACAGGTATTTTCACGAACACGAGAAGTATAAAAAGTATTGTCAATAAAAGGCTTCAACTCCTTGACAAGGAACAATAAGTAAGCATCTGAAATAGGTTCGCCGTGATATTCAGTTACAAGTTTTTGTTGAAGCGTTGCTGGAAGTGTTTTGAAAACCGACTGAGGATTGTATTCTAAAAACCTTTTTTCGGTGTTGTGAATTCCAACGATGATACATTGTGCAATTTTCTTGACACGTAGCAAGGCAGATGCAGCTTCTCCAGCTTTCCAAGGTATGTTTCCATAGGCTGTAGTGGAGTCGAATAGATTTTGTCCATCGTGCATATAAATAACCGAATACGGTCCTTTTTGCGGATAATCTTCAGGTACCCAAACATCAATATTCCGGGGAGCAACCTGGTTTGACGGAAAATTCGGGAACCGCTGTATACGGCCATTTCCGGGGACTTTCTTTTGCGCTGAAAGCGTTATTGTACATAAACAAAAAATAATAGCCAAACGAATCATAAGGGAGGATAATCTCGCACAAATGAAGGGAAAATGTGCATCAGAATTCAATAATTTTAGCAGAAATGGGAGATAAAATCAACTCATCACCAACCGTCATTTCTTGATCTTTCAAAACATCCCAGGCAATTTTTCGATTACGAATGATGGTAGAAAATCGATTGAGATCGATTGTAATAGGTGTATTCTCTTTGTTAAGTAACACCAAAACAGAATTGTTCCCTTTCTCACGGGCATATACATACACTCCATTTTTCGGAACAAAATGCACCATTGAGCCCGAATGAATTACTTCTGCAGCCTTACGCCATGTCAATAGACGAATGATAAACTGTTGTGCTTGAATTTGTTCTGTCGAAAGTCCTTGATTAGTGAAAACATTCACCGAGTCGCCTTTCCATCCGCCAGGAAAATCACTTCGAATATCTCCATGATTATTGTGTTTTTCATTTCGCATCAGGATTTCGGTTCCATACATAATTTGAGGAATCCTTTGCGTAGTAAGTAAATACACCATTCCCAAACGAAATAAAGCTGGGTTTGCTCCTAGTTGGGAATAAAAACGATCCATATCATGGTTATCGCCAAAAAGCACCAGTTTCTCAGGATGTGGATACAAGAAATCGTTGGCTAATGCCTCATACAGTATAATCCAACCTGAATTCCAGTTTTCGGGTTGAGTAAGAGCTTTGATTAATGCGGTTTGTAGTGGGAAATCCATCAAAGAAGGTAATGCAGATTTTCCCGGTTCAATTTGGTCTTTAGCTTGCCACTGAGCTATAATAGCTGGATTCTCTGACCACTCCTCTCCTACTAGGGAAAAATTAGGGTATTCATCCATCAACCGCTTCGACCACATATTCATAAATACCTTGTCAGGATAGGAATACGTATCCATTCGAATTCCACCTAATCCGGCTGTTTCAACCCACCAAATGCTGTTTTGTATGAGGTAGTTAGCCACAAATGAATTACGTTGATTTAAATCGGGCATGGTAGGCACAAACCAACCATCGGAAAAGAATGTTCGATCGGCATCTACTGCATGCGGATCTTGTAAAGTACTTCTCATGTGATTGGTAAACTGAGCCGAATCGGGATAATTAATCCAATCCTTGAATGGTAAAGCTTTCATCCACCAATGTGAAAAACCGCAATGATTCGCAATCTGATCAGCAATGATTGTCATACCGCGCAATTTGGCTTCCTGAATAAGTTTCAGGTAAAGCGACATATCACCATACCGAGGATCAATTTTGTAGTAATCGGTAATTGCATAACCATGGTAGGAATGTTGAGGCATATTATTCTCAACCAGCGGATTAATCCATAAAGAAGTAATTCCGAGTTGTTGCAAATAACCGAGCGACTGAATAATACCCTGAATATCGCCACCATGTCGCCCCGATGGATCGTTCCGATTGAGTTTATCGGGCATTTCTGGCTTTGAATCGTTACTAGGATCGCCATTCACAAAACGATCAGGACAAATGAGGTAAATCACATCCTTCCCTGAAAATCCTTTTCGTTGAGCTGAGCCTATCTCCCGATTAAGAAATCGATAGATGTATTGATACTGCTTTTTTCCTTTGATCGCAGGATTGTAAAAGTTCAACTCACAATTACCTGCTTGCAATTGATCAGAAACTTCGAAATCGAGAAACACATAATCGGGATGAT
>JBIKOC010000022.1:0-9412 GCA_044358335.1 Flavobacteriales bacterium
TACTTTAATTCGACCATCCAATGTTCTTATAGGTTTAGTTCCAATATTTTTTTCGGTACATAATAGGGGAAGCTGGACAGCTAAAATTCAGTATTTGAAAACTCATTCAGCTCAAGTATTAATTGCTGGAATGTGCATTCTTATTGTTTGGATTCCCCAGTTAATATATTGGAAAGCTGTAACAGGTGATTGGTTTTATTATTCCTATGGTGAATCAGAATCTTTCTTTTTTCAACATCCACGGGTACTTGAAACCTTATTTAGTTTTCGAAAAGGAATATTTATTTATTCACCTTTAATGGCATTATCTTTTTTGGGATTATTCTTTCTCCGTAAACGATTACCTGATTTTAAATGGGCTATTTGGTTATTTACTATTTTGAATATTTATATTGTAAGCTCTTGGTGGTGTTGGTGGTATGGTGGTTCATTTGGGTTAAGAGCATATATCGACATGTATGCATTATGGGCTTTTCCTTTAGCAGTGATAATGGAGAAAATTCTAGCAGTTAACAATATCATCCGATATTCATTCGTCTCTCTTATTTCCCTATTCATTCTGTTGAATTTATTCCAAAGTGTGCAATATTGGCGAGGGGCTTTGCATTGGGATGGAATGAGTTACGCACTTTATAAAACACAGTTTTTGAATATGGAAGGAGTGTCTCCAGCTACGGTACAAAATCCCAATTACGAAAAAGCAAAGAAAGGGGAGGACGAATATCTTTGGTTTTCGGAGGAAGGAAAATCAGAGGAGAATTAGACTCTCTAGAAGTTCTTAGAACTATTTTTCGAGTTCGAGATATGTTTTATAAAGAGCGCCATCGCTCATCGCTTGTAAATAGCTATTTCGAGCCTGAACATATTCGTTGTATATCGTAAAGAGTTGATCCAGAGAAATTACACCTTGGTCGTATGATTGAAAGGATAAATCAAGATTTTGAGCAGCATTGGCATCGCGGGAAGCAGCTAAAGAACGTGCTTGTTCTTTTTCACGAAGTCGAACCTGCCATTCCATTATTTCGGAATTGGAACTTAGCAGTTGTTGTTCTTTTTGGATGCGAGCAATATCAAGCTGAATGCGTGATTTACGTGTTTGAAGTGCCGTGCTACGACCTTTAAATAATGGAACATTTAAACTCATTCCCAAGGTTCCGTAATCGAAATTTGTTCCTGTATTACTGAACAAACGATCCGTTTGATTGGCGAAGGTATACCTTGAATTCAGTGATAATTTAGGTAGTGCTGCATATGCATTTTGCCGCATTTTCCATCGAGCAGCTTCTTCTGCTTTGAGTGTAGCTTGATAAGATGGACGATTTTCAGCTTTGATTTCAGGTAGATTTGTTAAGCTGAGTTCAGCGTATTTACTGAGTTGATCGGTAATCTGAAGATCGGAATTAGGATTTAATCCAAGAAGAATGCAGAGATTTTGTCGGGCTACTTGCAGATTAGAGCGAAGTAACAGCGTTTGTTGCAGGTTGGCATTTTTAAGGTTTTCACTTCGGTTGATATCTACACGACTAACGAGTTGTTGTTCGAAACGCGCTTTTGTGGCATCATATAGAGTAGTTGCAGAGGAATCGAGTTCCATATTTAGCAAGAGAGCTTGTTGAAGTACCAAAACATTCAAATAGGCTGCAGTTACTTTCTGAAGAGCTAGTCTTTGTTGGGCTATTTGTTCCAATTCTACTTGTTCTCGGGTGAGTTTTCCTGCAAGAGCTTGTGCATATTTGTCGGGATGTATAAGTGGTAATTCGAATACTGCTGATGCATTGCTATTCCAAGCTCGACCAAATTGAACCGATTTGAATGTTCCAGCTGGACCGCCAAAGATTTCTGCAGGTATAAGTTGAACAGGAAGTTTTAAGTTATAATCGCTATTACCGTTTAGGCTGAGTGAAGGATACAAGCCGCTTTGAGCAAGTGCATTGTCGGTTTGCGCGATTCGATTTTGCAATTCGGAGGAACGGATTGAATTATTCTGCTTTCGAGCAAGATTAAGAGCATCTTGAAGTGAGCTAAGTTGAACTGTTTGAGCGAATGAGCTGAATGAAACCAGCAGCAGATAAAGGGAAACTATCTTTTTCATACTAAATATTGCGTGGCAAAGGTGCATGGACTAGAAACAGCTATCAAGTAGGACGCAACGAGGCGGAAGATCATACATCGAAACAAAAAAAACGCATATTCGTGTAAGGTTGTTTTTGAAGCAACGACCAGAAGTGTAATTGAATTGAAGCAGTTCAAACAATCCGGATGAATGGCTGTTTTAGATTCAAGACATACAAATTTTAAATTTTTGTCTCTATGCGACTGTGTATTTTTTCATTTGTTTTACTGATGATTTTTTCTGGCGGATGTCAGAGTCAATCGAATCAATCAACACCAACTAAATCTATGAGCGACAACAGCACTCAAGCCAGCAATCCGTATTACTCAAGAGCCGACACTACTCATTTGAATGTGAGTAATGCAGAGTGGAAAAAAGTATTGAGTCCAGAAGTTTATGAGATTTCTCGTTTAAAAGGGACGGAGCGTGCTTTTACCGGTAAATATTGGGATACGGAGAAATTAGGGAATTACTATTGTGCAGCTTGTGGCAATGCTTTATTTAAGTCGGATGCTAAGTTTGCCAGCAGTTGTGGATGGCCAAGTTTTTACGAAGCGCTTCGCACAAATAGTGTGAGATATGAGGAAGATCGGACGTATGGAATGGTTCGGGTAGAAGTATTGTGTGGGCGTTGTGATGGACATTTGGGACATATTTTCGATGATGGTCCAGCGCCAACTTTTAAACGTTTTTGTATGAATTCGGCCGTGTTGGATTTTGAGCCACAGCCATAGTGGAATTAAGATTTTCTGAAGGATGAATTGTGGATTAAGTAATTCAATCATATTCATTCACGTTGGATGAACGTTATTAAGTCCAACCCTTTGTGCGGTTGAATTAAAAGTTGAATAATTTTATTTCAATCTATGAAATAAGGCTGTTAAAGCATCATGTCATTAAATCATTCATGATTGTCTACGACGTGTTACTTTCTTGTCTTGAAACAAGAAAGTAACCAACGGCGAAGCCCTCATGAGTTCCTTAAAAAAACAAACACCTACGAATAAAGAAGTTCAAGTCTGGACGATGCTGCATACGCACAAGGCCTTTTTCCGACCATTTTACAAAGACACGCATTTTCCAAATCTATGTCGAAACACACCCTCGCCGCCCAGACATAGCCATCGCACTGATCCGTTTCTAAACCTAATATTAGGTTTTAATAATTTTATTTTAAAGCATTCTTCTTGCATTTGATATTGAACTAGTTATAAATATTATTTTAGAATAATATTAAATTTTTTTACCGCACAACGGGTTAGCTCCTATATTTCAAACAATCCCTGTTACACCTGAATTTTCCTTGAAAGTAGGAAGCAACAGTTTAGGTTGCAACAGGGATTGAAAGGAGCTCCTGCGACTTGAAAGCCCGGGGTTTTTAATTGTAGCTTGCGGAGATTAAAAAGCGTTGCCCAAATGAAGAAATTTATTCGAGTTTTATTGTTAATAATGTGCTTGGGAATTGCTCCCATTTTCGCGCAAAATACAAGCTGGCAGCATCGTTTATCGGAAGCTGCTGTTTCGTTGACACAGCAAAAAGTTCAGTATGATCCTACGTATTTCAGTATTTCCTATCCGATGGGAGATGTGCCTGCTGGCAAGGGAGTTTGCACCGATGTGGTTATTCGTGCGTATCGAAAGCTGGGAAAGGATTTGCAGCAGTTAGTGCATGAAGATATGCAGGCGCATTTTAATTTGTATCCTAAACGTTGGGGATTAAAAAAGACGGATTCAAATATTGATCATCGTCGCGTACCCAATTTAATGGTGTTTTTTGAACGTTTCGGGACGGTAAAACCTAAGACTAATAATGCAAACGATTATGTTTCAGGTGATATAGTTTGTTGGGATTTAGGTGGTGGAATAACACATGTGGGCTTAGTGGTAGAAAAAAAATCGGCCGATGGAAAACGTGGCTTAATTGTCCATAATATTGGGGCTGGACAAGTGATGGAGGATGTTTTATTCTCCTGGAAAATAATTGGTCATTACAGTTATGGCGGAAAATAATCGGGATTTGGGACAAGTTCTTTTGGAGGCTCAGCGAAATGCATTTACTTTATTTAGTACTGCAAAATCGCGTGGATTAATTTGTTCTGGAAAATCGGAGCGTGATTTAAATAATGAATTGTACGATTTAGCTTTTGAGTTGTTTGGCATCCGAAAATACTGGCATAAGCGAATAGTTCGTTCGGGGGCTAATACTTTGTTTCCTTATCGAGAAAATCCACCTGATTTAATATTGAAGGATGACGATATATTATTCTTTGATTTTGGGCCCGTTTTCGAAGATTGGGAAGCCGATGTAGGGATGACTTTTGTGTTAGGAAATGATCCCGTGAAATTAAAGTTGATGCACGATGTTGAAGAAGCTTGGAAGCGTGGAAAGACTTGGTATGAGGCTCATCCAGATTGTACTGGTGCTGAATTATATGCCTTCACACATGATTTAGCATTATCACTCGGATGGGAATTTGGTGGTTCACATTGTGGTCATTTAATTGGACGATTTCCGCACGAACGAATCGAAGGAGAAGAAAAGGTAAATTATTTGCATCCCGAAAATCATATTAGGCTCGATAATCCTGGTAAAACAGGGGAGAAGCGACATTGGATTTACGAGATGCATTTAGTAGATTATGACAGACAAATAGGAGCTTTTTACGAAGCAATTTTGACGTGTTAATCTTCTTACCAAATAAAGCTTTTAATGCTACTACTCTAATCTTTAAACTTAATTGAATGTTTTTTTTCATGTGATTAATCATCCAATTTAGCTTCCTATATTGCGGCATGTCCGAGCTAATTCCTTTAATCGATGTTCGCTCACCCGGGGAGTTTGAACAAGGGCATATCCCTGATGCGATAAATTTGCCACTTTTTTCAGATACTGAACGAGCAAAAGTTGGTACACTATATAAGCAAAACGGCCACGATGCTGCTGTTTTAGAAGGTTTGCGAATTGTCGGTCCTAAAATGGCCACACTTGTAGAAGAAGCTACACTACTTGCACCCGACAAAAAATTACGTGTACACTGTTGGCGTGGCGGAATGAGAAGTAACAGTGTAGCTTGGTTGTTTCGCCAAGCCGGTTTTCAGGTGGAAGTATTAGTTGGA
Source organism: Flavobacteriales bacterium (assembly GCA_044358335.1). Classification (GTDB taxonomy): domain Bacteria; phylum Bacteroidota; class Bacteroidia; order M30B66; family M30B66; genus CALQRR01. The sequence goes on from JBIKOC010000022.1 coordinate 5,231, forward strand.
GGGTATAAAAACTATCGTCAACAAGTACTTGCATCATTAGCTAAACCATTACCATTAGTGGTATTGAGCGGTTCTACAGGAAGTGGTAAAACCTATATTCTACACGAATTGAAAGCCTTAGGAGAACAGGTAATTGATTTAGAGGGATTGGCGCATCACAAAGGATCTGCATTTGGTGCACTAGGACAAGAGCAGCAGCCAAGTATCGAACAATTCGAGAATAATCTGTTTGTAGAAATTGGTCAATTCGATTTGAATAAACCTATTTGGATAGAAGACGAAGCCCGTAAAATAGGAACTGTATTTATTCAGGATCACCTATGGAATCAGATGAAGCAAGCGCCAATTTTTAATCTTGAAATACCCATTCAGTTGCGAATTGAATTTCTTGTTCGTGAATATGGACATTTTGGAAAAGAGGCTTTGGGAGCATCGGTTTTAAAAATTCAAAAACGATTAGGCGGACAACATGTAAAGGCTTGTTTAGAAGCACTTGAGCGGGATGATTTGCATTTCGTGGCCGAAACTACACTTCGCTATTACGATCAAACATATGCCTATGGACAAAGTTTGCGTGACCCTAAAAAATCTATTCATTTCCCTTGCAATCATTTTGACATTTCCCGCATTGCTAAAGAATTAAAAGAGCATATGCAACAAAATCCAATGCCTATATTTCATGAGCGAATCGACTAATGAATCTATACGATTAACCCAATTTGCTCATGGTTCGGGCTGTGGTTGTAAAATAGCACCAAGTGTTTTAAAAGAAATCCTTCAGAAACATCGAAATGCAGCCGATTTTCCTCAATTACTTGTTGGGAATGCCGAAAGTGACGATGCCGCGGTTTGGGATATCGGAAACGATTTAGCTATAATTTCCACCACCGATTTTTTCATGCCCATTGTCGATGATGCCTTTGATTTTGGTGCTATTGCCGCTACAAATGCCATTAGCGATGTATATGCCATGGGAGGGAATCCATTTATGGCTTTAGCAATATTAGGCTGGCCAGTTGATAAACTTCCTGCAAGTCTTGCTGCCGAAGTGATGCAGGGAGCAAGAATGGTGTGTGAACAAGCTGGAATTCCTATTGCAGGTGGACATACGATAGATTCTCCTGAGCCATTTTTTGGTTTAGCAGTTAGCGGACAAGCTCAATTAGCTCATATTCTTCGCAACAGCACAGCAAAAGCAGGCGATATTTTATATTTGAGTAAACCCCTTGGAGTGGGCATTATTAGTACGGCTGCACGTCGTGGTTTGGCTGAACCTGCGCATTTAAACGAAGCAATCCAATGGATGAAAACACTCAATCGCTGTGGGGCAGAATTAGCTAAACTTTCGGGTGTGCATGCCATGACCGATGTAACTGGTTTTGGCTTGCTTGGGCATTTGCATGAAATGACCGAAGGGAGCGAATTAAGTGCACACATACGATTTGATTCTGTGCCACGTTTAGCATGTGTTTCTAATTATTTAGCTCGTTTCATCTATCCCGATATGACCATGAAAACCTTCGCTTGGTTAAAGGATTCTATCTCCGAATTAACGGGCGATCAATTGTTACTTCTCTGCGATCCTCAAACTTCGGGAGGACTTCTAATAGCGGTAGATCCAGCGCAACAAATTCAAGTGGAAGAAATATTGAATCAATTTCATTGTCCTACAAAACCTATTGGATACTTGTCGGAACGAGGTCTAAAGTCTATATTTGTGAGTGAAAGCGTATGAAAAATATACTTGTTACTTGTTTTCTATTTCTAAGTTTTGCCATACATGCACAGGTTTTCAATCCTAATGTATGTCAAGACAGTACGTTGGTATCCAACAATCCTTGTTACGGTCTTTTATATGAACCTGTTTGTGGATGCGATAATGTGACTTATCGAAATGAGTGTTTAGCCTATGCTCAAGGTTTGCAGAATTTTACTCAAGGCCCGTGTGAGTTCATGGATTTCGATTTTTATCCCAATCCAGTTGCTATAGATGGACAGCTTAAATTGAAAGTCATTTGCAAGGGAGTAACTGATATTAATGTGTGGATTTTCGACACATTTTTCCGACAAGTCTATTATCAAGTCTCTCGTCAGTTTGCCGATATAGAGCTTTATCCCGATGTTAGTGGCTTAGGAAACGGACTGTTTTTTATAGTAGTTGAAGCTAATGGAGTTGTAAAAGTTAAGCGCTTATTAGTCAACCAAGCTTTTTAATTTATTGGGCGGCGGGCAGGCTCTCCGCTTGTAGTCCTCACTTTAAGCCTTCGCTAAAGCTTCGGCTTACGCTGCGGGCTACCACTACGATCCTTGCCGCTTACGTTTTGCATTAAATAGCTTTATTTATAAAACCATCATTTACGTTTGATTGCCTCTAAGGAATTAATTTATTCTAAGATAACTCGTTGGAATCTCCAGTTTTTAATGCTCCAAAATCCTTTTTTAAAGGTTGTTTTTTCCAATACGTTAAACTTCGCCAAAGCCATTCAAATGGTCCCATTCGGTAGTAGCGAAGCCATACTGCACTAAATAGAATTTGGAAAATCCAAATAGCTAAAACCACATAGTAAAGCTGGTATCTTTCTAATTCTCCAAATAGCCCAAAGCCGTATCCAAAGAAAATTAAACTGCAAAAAATACTCTGCATTAAGTAATTAGTAAATGCCATACGACCTACATTGCCTATGGCTTTAAAAATAAATTTAAATAATCCTGAATTAAATAGAAAAATGAATAATCCGATATGTCCAAATGCTAGAAATAATCGTCGAAACTGATACAATTCTATAGGGAAATAGGATGGAATTAAAGTCAAATCAAAATGGGTAATTAATCGTAGATGTAAATAATAGTAACTTGCAGGAATTCCAATCAGATAGCCTGAAATCGTCATAAGTAAATAAAATTTCTGACTGCGTTTCCCTGTCAAAACGTTCCATTTAAAAAATGCCATTCCTAAGAAGAAACAGGTTAATGCATCCCAGATATATTCGAAATAAAAAGCTCGAGTTTGTAATTCAAAATTAACTTCTGCAATTCGAGCAAAAACAACCGGATATCCTTTTTGCATATCTGTTTGAATTTCTTTCGATTCCATTTTTTTATGCGGAGTGCTCGATTTCATTTCATATTCTTTCCATTTATCAAGCGCTTCCGATTTTTCTTTACTGAGCATTTTACCTTCTTTCTTCAAGATTTGTGCTTCTGTTCCCTCTTTTCTTAATTGAACATTTTCTAATGTGCTCAAACCTGAATTAAATAAAGAAATAAGCATGCAAAAAAGTGCCGCATAGAGCAATCCCCGTGGCTTCATATTTCTAAATGGAAATAAAAACAAACCACAAATAGCGTATGTATATAAAATATCTCCTGCCCAGGTAAATACAAAGGCATTTATCATCCCAAATAATAATAGCCACATCAATCTTCGGTAATGAATATCGGCAGGCGTTAACGGACTGGGAAGGCTTCTTTTTTCTAAACTTTGAAGTAGCAATAAACAGCTAGCGCCAAATAACATCGAAAATGTAGCTCGCATCGTGCCTTCAAACAAACCATTGATAACCCACCATGAATAATAGTTAGCTCCGGTATATTCATTTCGTACTTCTAAACTCTCAACAATTAAATGTGGAAGTCCGAAATACAGAATATTCATCAATAGAATACCCAGAAGTGCCATTCCACGCAATGAATCTAGGATATCAATACGTTGTGTTTGCATCGACTGTATGTGTTAGAATGGATTACTCAGCTTAAGGTCGCGGACCTCTATTCTTACGCCACTTTTCGTTTGCTAGGTCAAAGAACTTCTGCAATTCAGCTTCTTTGGCATCAACATTTACTTTAAAAACGCGTTTGTTCTTAGTATGAACTTCCAAATAAGAAGCATACGTGAGTGAACTAGATAAATCTTTGGTAATAATCGTATCAATATCGGGATAAAAAGCACTTTCAACCACGTTGAGTTTAATGTCGTGATCGTCGATCCAATAAGTAGCAATTCTTTTTTCGGTGATAAAATTACCTGATGAACGTTTTCCACCTAATGAACCTTGTGAATCGAATAGCAAAATCGCTTCTCCATCATCCAAAATACCCATGTCGTGGATATATCGAATGTCTTCTGTCGTTAATTGATTGCCTTTTTTAATCGCATCGCCACAACTTGTAAATAGCAGAATA
>JBIKOC010000397.1:0-2694 GCA_044358335.1 Flavobacteriales bacterium
CAGCAATACATCCCAAGGGAATTGGCAAACCGGTACGTTCTTCCCAATAGGCGCCTAAATCGATGATCTTGTGTAGTCCCTTTTCTTGATAGGTAAATCGGTTTTCATGAATGATTAAACCCGCATCAACTTTCCCGCTGAGCACTGCTTCTTCTATATCCGAAAACACATACACTTCCTTGCTTAGCGCATCTGGAAATGCCATGCTCAATAGAAGATTTGCCGTTGTGCTTTTTCCGGGAATGGCAATTTTTAACGGATTAATTTTTTCTGCTGTTGCTTCAATGGATTCTCTAGAAATGAGCAATGGACCACATCCAAATCCCAATGCACTTCCTGCGTCTAATACTTGATACTGTTCCGAAACAGCTGCCAAAATACCAAAGGAAAGCTTCGTTACTTCCAGTTTTCCTACTATTGCATTCTTATTTAATTCATCCACATCGGCCAAAAACGCTTCTGCCATTATTTCAGGTTGAAGGTTTTTATTAATGAGTGCATCAAAAATAAAGGTGTCGTTAGGGCAAGGGGAGAAACCAATTTTCATAGCAATCCAACAAGTAATAACCGATTGTGTTGAAATAAAAAAGCATCCGATTGTTCAATAATCAGATGCTTTTTCATGTGTTATAAATTAGTTTGCAAGAGAACTTAATTGCTCTTCCAAAGCTTTAATTTTCTGTAAAGCATCGGCTTCTTTCTGGCGCTCAACTTCTATTATTTCAGGTTTTGCATTAGCCATGAAGCGTTCGTTTTGCAATTTTTTCATCACCGAATCTAAAAAGCCACGCGTGTAAACCAATTCTTTTTCCATTTTCTCACGCTCAGCTTCCAAATCCATACTTTCGTTGGCTGGAAGGAAAAACTCATCGGTTCCAACCATCAATTGGAAAGAACCACTTGGTTTCTCTGTCACGTAATTCACTTCTGAGATATTCGCCAACTTCGTCAAAACTGACATAAATGGAAGTGCCGCGGATTCAGTGCGTGTGCTGCAACTTAGTTGGAGCGATTCTTTCGGTGAAATACCTTTTTCATTTCTGAAATTTCTAACTGCCGCTATCGTATTACGGATTTGCTCAAACTGCTGAATGATATTCGCATCGAATTCCGCAAGAGTTGGCTGACGATCCATCATTAAGTAAGAACCTTCCTCACGTTCTGCCAAGAAATGCCAGATTTCTTCAGTTACAAATGGTGTGAAAGGATGCAATAAGCGAAGGATGTCTTCAAAGAAGCGTTTAGTTGCTTCTAAGGTCGTTTTGTCGATAGGTTGCTGATAAGCAGGTTTTACTGCCTCCAAGTACCACGCACAGAAATCATCCCAAGTAAGTTTATACAAACCCATTAAGGCTTCTGAAATGCGGTATTTAGAGAAGAGTTCTTCCACATTAGCTACTTCTTCTTTCAAGCGTTCGTTCATCCATTGGATGGCTTGTTTCGCTGATTCAGGTTGCTCTACATCAGCTACTTCCCAACTACTTACTAAGCGGAAGGCATTCCAAATTTTATTATTGAAGTTTCGTCCTTGTTCGCAAAGACTATCATCAAATGGTAAATCGTTTCCGGCTGGTGAAGTAAGCAACATTCCCATTCGAACACCATCGGCTCCATAAGTATGAATCAAATCAATTGGATCAGGTGAATTCCCCAACGACTTCGACATTTTACGTCCTAATTTATCACGTACAATACCAGTCAAATACACATTGCTAAAAGGTACTTCACCCGTGTATTCCATTCCCGCCATAATCATACGTGCTACCCAGAAGAACAAAATTTCTGGTGCTGTAACGAGGTCATGAGTAGGGTAGTAGTACTTCAAATCAGCATTCCATTCCGATTTCGGCTTGTTTACAAACTCTGCATCAAACACCGAAATGGGCCATAACCAGCTCGAGAACCAGGTATCAAGTACGTCTTCATCTTGTTGTAATTGACCTGTAGTGAATGTTTTTCCTTTTGCGGCATAAGCGGCAATAGCTTCTGCTTCGGTTTTCGCCACTACAAAATCACCTTGTCCATCATACCAAGCTGGGATACGTTGTCCCCACCATAGCTGACGAGAAATACACCAATCTTTTACGTTTTCCATCCAGTGGCGGTATGTGTTTACAAACTTTGCAGGATGTAATTTAACTGCACCTGAGTTCACTGCTTCTAAAGCTGGACGAGCCATTTCGCCCATCTTCACAAACCATTGCAATGACAAGCGTGGCTCAATCACTGCATCGGTACGTTCCGAATGACCTACTTTATTGATAATGTCTTCGGTTTTAACCAAATGACCAGCTGCTTCAAGGTCTTTTACAATCTGCTTACGAACAGCAAAGCGATCCTGTCCTATATATAAGGAAGCAGCAGGACTCATACTTCCATCGCTCGCAATCACATCGATAACTGGAAGGTTATATTTAATCCCTAGCATGTAGTCATTTACATCATGCGCAGGCGTTACTTTAAGCGCTCCGGTACCAAATTCACGATCTACATATTCATCAGCAATCACTGGAATAGCACGATTGATGAGCGGAACCATGATTTTCTTGCCTACGAATTGGCTATAACGTTCGTCATCAGGATGAACACATATTGCGGTATCTCCTAAAATTGTTTCAGGGCGAGTGGTGGCAATGGTAACAGAACCAGAACCGTCTTCAGTTTGATAGTTAAGGTAATAGAGTTTAGAAGGAG
>JBIKOC010000399.1:0-2687 GCA_044358335.1 Flavobacteriales bacterium
TTATACCGAAGGGACAAGTGAGCGGTGGTTAGGAGAATTTATCGCTTCTGATCGGGATCATTTTGTTTTAGCTTCTAAATATTCCTTGAAAGACAAAAACGGAGACCCAAATTTTGCAGGAAATCATCGAAAAAATCTCATTCGTTCGGTAAAGGAAAGTCTTAAGCGTTTGCAAACGTCTCACTTAGATTTACTTTGGTTACATGCTTGGGATTTTACTCTAGCTCCTGAAGAAGTAATGCGTGCACTCGAAGACCTTATCCGCCAAGGTGATGTTCATCATATTGGTATTAGTGATACTCCAGCTTGGATAGTTGCTCAAGCTAACACCATCGCTCAATTTCGTGGATGGAACAGCTTTGTAGGTTTACAAGTAGAATACAGCTTATTACAACGTACGCCAGAAGCCGATTTGCTTCCTATGGCAAAAGCTTTCGGATTAGCTCTAACTCCTTGGGCTCCTCTTGCAGGTGGTGCCTTAACGGGTAAATACCTAAATGCCGAGGCTGGAAGAGTAAAAGAAGAAAGTCCTCGCCGTAACGATCGAGCAAACCGAATCGCTACAGAGGTTGTTGCCATTGCAACTGAGTTAGGGGTAAGTCCTTCTCATGTCGCTTTACAGTGGACTCGCCAACGTGATCAAGTGGTGATTCCTATTGTTGGAGCTAGAAAGGCAAATCAGCTCTTAGATAATTTAGGTGTGCTAGGATTCGTTTTACCCGAAACACATTTCAATCGATTGCAGGAAGTAAGTATGATTGAACTTGGCTTTCCTCACGAATTTTTAGCAACGGCGGGTGTTCAGGATGTATTGTTTGGGGGAACATACAGCCAAGTGGAGAACCACCAAAGAAGCTTTTTACGCTAAATCATTTTTTGAAAATCTACTAACATGTGGAAGAATTTTGTGCTGTTGTTATGTGTGCTTTTTGCGGGAGAAATTCTCGGACAATCCATATATATAGATCGAGCTATAGCTGCCGCCGATCACGAACGAAAACGTCCATTAGCTGATGCCCTTGATTATGGCTTTAATGGTGTTTCTGCTGAGATTGAACTTAAGAAAGATGGCAAATTATACTGTGGCTCTGGAACATTCCGAGAAAGCTATTTAGAACCACTTTGGGCACGTTCGAATAATGGACAAGCATTTATCCATCCCGAACATACCGATGAGTTTTTGCTATTTCTGGAAGTTAAAAGTGATAGTAGTTTGACTTACGCTGCTTTGAAAAAAGAAATCGAACCCTATCATGCTATGTTTACTTCCTTTGAGGGCACTCGTAAAACCAAGAAACCTGTTCGATTAGTGCTTTCGGGTAAAGTGCCACATCAAGTAATTTATTCCGAATCGGTGCGACGTGTCTTTTGTGAAGATATGGCGAACAAACTGGATCAATCACATGATGGATCATACATCACTATTGCCAGCTTGAAAATGAAGAAGTTGTTCGATTGGAAAGGCGAAGGAACAATGCCCAACATGGCATATCATAGTTTGGGTTCCTATATGAAAAATGCCCACAAATTGGGTCGTTGGGTGCGTGTTTACGATCTGCCTGAAATTCCAAATGCCTTTGATATCATATACGAAGCAGGGGCTGATTACCTTGAAATCAAAGACCTGAAGAACTTTTCGGAGTATTGGAAAAAGCGTAAACCGTATTGATTTACGCTACTAACATTTAGGCTTTCATAATTATGTGAGTAAACCTGCGTTGGGGTTTGAAATCCCTGCAATTTTACTTCATGCTTTCGCGCCTTTCCAAAACATTTAGGATTATCTGGAAATACACCCGCAAACCTTTATTGGGACTCGCGGCTGTGCTGGGAATTTTGCTCATTAGCGCCTGGCTCTTGGCTGCCTTTTTCGAAGACGAAGTCAAAGCATATTTCCTCCAAAAAATCAATGCCGAACTGAATACACGCGTCGAAATTGGGGAAATTCATTTAAGTCTGCTCGATCATTTTCCTCAAGCCAGTGTTTCCCTGCATAATGTAAAAGCCGATCATTCCAAACCTTATCGTGGAGCTGGAAAATTACTCGAAGCTCAAAGCATCGATTTTAGTTTTAGTATTTGGGATTTATTCAGTGGTTCATATAGCATTCATCGAATCGACCTTTCTAATGGGGCTATGAATATCCTGCGGAATTCCGATGGCGTAATCAACTATCAATTACTCAAACCGCAAGAGAAATCGAACACTTCTGACGAGAAATTTAGCTTCGAACTAAAGTCGCTTCATGTACATCAAATGAACATTCTGATTCGCGATGAGCCTTCCTCCTTCTCTACTCTTTTCTTGGTCAATACTGGGCAATTCAAAGGTGCATTTACCGATGATGTGTTTGATCTTGAAATTGATACAGACGTTCAGCTGACTCATCTAAAAAGCGACGAAACAACCTGGCTAAGTGATCGTCCCGTAAGCATTGATCTTGGACTGAAAATCAACAAGAGCACTGACCTTTACACATTTACCGGAGGTGATCTTCAGATATCTGACTTGCAATTAATGGTTGATGGTAGCATTCAAAACCAAAACGATCCAGTGTTTGATTTGAAATTGGGTGGTAAAGATTTGGATATAAGTTCCTTTTTATCGGTATTACCTGCCGGATATGATGAACAGATTAAGAAATATCGTAGTGATGGTAAATTCTATTGTTCAGCTGAACTCAAGGG
>JBIKOC010000398.1:0-2687 GCA_044358335.1 Flavobacteriales bacterium
TCCTATATGACTTCGGTATTTGCTAAAATCGCGTATCTTCCACCTCTCCAAAAGAGGATGAACATGATGGAACCAGAAAAAGAAGAAAAAGCTGGTTGGTTTGCTCAACGCACAACCTTTCTGTTTCAGCCAGTTGCACTAGATCCCTTAATTGCTTTTCGAGTAGCTTTTGGTGCTGCCATGGCACTTTGGGCTTTGTTTATGTTGTTCAGCGGAAACGTTTACGACTTCTTCATCCAACCCAATTATTACTTCAGTTATCCCGGCCTTTCTTGGATTAAACCTCTTTCTGCTCCCGGCATGTATGGGGTGTTTATCCTGCTATTCGCTATGGCGGTTATGATTGGTGCAGGTTGGTTCTTTCGCGCTTCAACCCTCATCTTTACTCTCGCATTTGCTTACGTTTCGCTAATCGACCAAGCAAATTATCTGAGCTACTATTATTACGTTCTGCTTTTGTCGATCATGTTGAGCATTTCTCCAGCTCATCGACTATTTTCTATCGACCTAATTAGAAAACCATCGCTTCGTGTCGATTTTATTCCTCGTTGGAGCATACTTGCCTTTCAGCTACAAGTAGCACTCGTTTTCATTTTTGCTGGCATGGCGAAACTCAATGCCGACTGGCTTTTCGAAGGTCGCCCCATGAATATCTGGCTCGAAAACTTATCCTTAAATATGGGGATCGACTTTCCAAACTGGATGCTAACTGGCTGGTTACCTATTGCCATTTCTTGGTTTCTGATATTATTCGATTTCATCATTCCACATTTCCTGCTCGACAAATCCACCAGTATTGGTGCTTTTCGAATGGTGATTCTTATTCAACTATCCGCTTTGATCCTATTTCCTGCAGGCTTCTTCCCTATTCTCACCATCCTTTCCTGCACGGTTTTTCTTCCCGCCGAAAAAATCCATCGACTCATTTCGGGTATTTCCTACCTGCTTTACGACCTATTTAGTTTCAAAGGAGAAGTTTTCCAACCCGGCGGTTCATACATGTTGCAATACCGCAAAAAACGCCTCTTCCCAAGCATTTTGCTCATTTTCTTAGGTGCGCAAATTCTAATTCCGGTTACGCTCTTCCTGTATTGGGGAAATGGTCGTTGGACCGATGCTGCTTTCCATTTTAGCTGGGACATTCGCTTGCACGAAAAAGAAGCACAAGTTCAAATTTGGCGAACCAATCCCAAAAACGGACAAGAAGAGGAAGTCAATATTAACAATTACCTCGCGCCTCATCAGCAACGACGAATGGCCGAAAGTCCCGATATGATTCGTCAGTTTATTCATCATCTGCGTTACGATGGTATCGATACTTATGCCCGCGATTTTGAACAGGTACGAGCTTTGGCAACTATTTCACTTAATGGTGGAGTGCCACAGCCGCTTCTCGACAATACGAGTAATGAAGAGCAAGCCGACGAAAATTAAGTTGCTTTTACCTGTATGATTCCTGTTTTCCGATTAACTGCTATTTCCGGAATGTTAGTGGCTGTTTGTTGCTTAGCAGCCTGCCAGTCAGATGTTAATCATTGGAAATCGGCTCAAACCGAATGGGAGCAAAAAGATTACCTCGGAGCAATCATCGAACTCAATACTTGCATCAGTCGAAACCAGCAAAGCGATAGCATTTTTCTCCTCCGCGCACGTTGTTATCAAAAGATTCAAAACGACTCACAGGCAATGGGCGATTTTAAACAAGCGCTTCTCCTAAATCCCAAATGTGACGACGCCCGACTCGATCTTGCCCGCTTGCAAATCATCTACAACGACACCACAAATGCAGGCATTTCTCTTCGCCAACTCATTCAATCTAATACGAGTCGAATTCGTTCAGATGCCTGGATCGAAACCGGCCGCATGCAGTATTTCTCCAATCAGTTTCCACTAGCCATATACTCTTTAAACCAAGCCGTGAAAGCCGATTCGAGCAATCACATGGCTTGGTATTATCGCGGACTATTGTTTTCACGCTTCTTCACTCCTGAAGGCGAAATAGGTGTTGCCAATTATCCTTTCCTCAATTTTCCAGCTGCAATCAGCGACTTTGGCCAGTGCATTCGAATAAAACCCGACTTCGCCGATGCATGGTATCAGCGGGCTGTCGTGTATTTCAACCAATTCGACGAGCAGCGCGGTATGCCCGATATCAATCAAGCTATTCGTCTCGAACCTAAGTATTCGTATTACTATTCTGCTCGAGCCCACCAACATAGCGTTTCGGGTCGTTTGCAAGATGCGCTCAACGATTACAACTCTTCTGTCACCTTAAATGCGCTCGATCCCGAAGCTCTCCTAGGGCGTGCAGAAGTATGGGAAAAACTCAGTCAAAAATCCAATGCCGAAAAGGACCGACAAGCAGCAGCTATGGTCGCATTAAGCTCCAAGAATAAAAATTAGGGTGGTGACCAGGCTTTCGCTCCGAGTCCTCCTGCGTGCGGGCTCTTTGCTCAATCCTTACCACTCTCTTCTATTCTAGGATGAGAAGGCTCTTCTGAAGCATTCACCAAGCGTATTAAAACAAAAAAGCCGCGTCCTATATTAGAACGCGGCCTCTTCAATGATAATTCAACTTATCGTTTAGAAGTAGAAAGCTTTTTTGTTTCGGTAGTTTTACCGGCTTCTTTCAATTCAACTTGTTTATCAAGAATTGGTGAATTGAACATACGTTGAGAATCAGGTTG
>JBIKOC010000400.1:0-2676 GCA_044358335.1 Flavobacteriales bacterium
TTTCTTAAAGGTAGTGTTAAATGCAGTGTAACGTAAATCATTATCTACAGAAAATATTAATGATCTAGTACTTTCGAGGATTGTATTTAGCTTGTTATTATTTTCCTTTAATGCTCTTTCTGCTTGAGTTTTTTGAATTTGAATATCATTCAATCTCAAACCTGCACGAATTACTTTAGATATATTTTCTGCTGTAACTTCTGCCTTAGGGAAATAATCAAAAGCCCCAGCTTTCATCATTTCAACAGCAATCTTTTCATCCCCCTGAGATGTCATTACTGCTATAGGAGCTAAAACGCCTAGTTCCTTCATTCGCTTCAAAAGCACCAAACCATCCACGCCAGGCAATTGGTAATCTAAGAACACACAATCATATTCAACTTGTGTAATCTCTTCCAATGCTTCGGATGCATTCTTACAATGCTTAAGAATATAATTGATACCAGATTTCTTCATTGCTCTGTCGAACGACATTGCATCGATTTCATCATCATCAACTAAAAAAATTCGAATTGTTGTTTCAGACATTATTTGGGTAGATTATAGTCATAATTCAATCAATACGCGCGACTGAAATACTGTCCATGTACGTATTTTTTAAGACATAGTTGCACTTTAAATTGGATATTCACACAAAGTCCAGTAGTTTTTCAAGATTGAAACTGCACTAACAAAACTTTCCATCGAAAGAGGCTTCAATATGTAACCAGCGACGTTCAAATTATAAGCATCAACTTTATCCTTGTCTTCATTAGAAGTGGTCATAACAAAAACACTAATATTTTTCAAATGCTCATCTTTTCTAAGTTCATGAAGAAATTCAATTCCTCCCATTCGAGGCATATTTAGATCTAGCAAAATAATTCTTGGTAGAGGGATTGGATCCAAACCATTACCACCTCTTAACAATTGAAGTGCCTCAATTCCATTCCCAGCATGATGCATCGGATTTGTGAGGTTGTTTTTCTGAAATGCTCTTTTCACATTCATTACATCCACTTCATCGTCTTCAATAAGAAGAATATTAATTGTTTTCTCTGCCATGTTTTGAGTTTTTTTTGAGTTGTTTGAAATTTACTTGCTTAAAATTTGATCTTTATGTTCATTCGACTTTGGTATGGTGAAATAAAAAGTAGATCCATTCCCAGTCTCACTTTCCAACCAAACAGAACCACCTTTTTCTTCTACAATTTTCTTAACAATTGCTAGACCCACCCCAGTACTTTCTATAGTATCTCTAGCTTGCAATGTTTGGAAAATGGCAAATACTTTTTCATGAAATTGTTTATCGATTCCTGGTCCATTATCCTGAACAAAGAAGCAATGAACAATACCACGGTCTTCATAACCAATTTTTATAGTTGGATTAGGGTTGCTATTGTATTTAATAGCATTGCTTATGAAATTAGAAAAAACTTGATCTAATGCAACTTTTTCGGCTTCCAATACAGGTAAATTCTCCTGAATCTGAATAACAAAATTCTCAGGAGGAGATAAGTTTGCAACAATATCACTTAGGAATGCATTCATTGGAATTGCTACCGATTCAGCTTTCATTCTACCAGCACGAGAATATTGAAGAATTCCATTAATTAAGCCTTCCATTCGATGAATGCGCCCACGAAGCATATCAAAGTTCTTCTTCGTATCAACCTCCATTTTGCCTTCTAGATCTTCTTCAATCCAAATAGAAAGATTATTAATCGCTCTAAGTGGTGCTTTCAAATCATGAGAAACGATGTAAGCAAACTGATCTAATTCTTTATTAATTTTTTCTAATGTTCCAGCATATTCTTGAAGTTGGTGTTCATTTGCAACACGCTCGGTTACATCTCTTGAATTTACTACCAGACCTTTAATAGCTTGTTCATTAGTTAAGTCATTTCCAATGGCCTCCAAATATAACCATTTGCCATTATGATGTTTAAATCTAAAAACTATTGGAGAAGCTGGTTGGGCCGATACTTTTAACTCAGCAAGTGAATTTAGAACTGTCTCAACATCCTCTGGATGAATATATTCAAAAGCAGAATGACCAATAATTTCAGTTGGATCATATCCAAACATTCTGAAAAAACTAGGACTTTCATATCGAATTATACCATCTAATTCCAGGATAGTTGTAATATCAGATGAATTCTGAACCAAAGAACGAAACCTCTGTTCACTTTCTTCAAGAGCAAACTTGGTCAATTTCTGTTCAGTAATATCATTAATTATTCCTTGATGAAACAATACAACGCCATTCGCATCTTCTTCAATAACTGTCTGATCTTCAACCCATCGAACCAATCCTCCTTTTGTTATAATTCGATATTCCTGAGAATAACTTTTTCGTCCTTCATTTTTAAATCCATCAAACTCGATTAATAATCTATTCAAATCATCTTTATGAATTATATCAGCATAGGTAATTTTCTGAGAAATAAATTCATCTTCGGAATAACCAAACTGTTGCACATTACTAGAAACATACTCCACTGGCCAATTTTCAGCCAAACTCCATCTAAATAATATTGCAGGACTTTTTTCAATTATTAAACGAGCTGTTGATGCTTTTTCTTCCAATAATTTACGATCAGTAATATCCTGTAAAATCCCTTTAACTCTAACTAAATTACCTTTAGAATCAAACTCAGGATCAACATTCCAATTAAGATAATGAACTTCGTTATT
>JBIKOC010000401.1:0-2675 GCA_044358335.1 Flavobacteriales bacterium
CTTGTTTAAGCGGGATAGTATTGGTAACGACAAGTTCGGTAATACGGGAAGCTTCGATTCTTTCGTAAGCTTTTCCGGAAAGAACTGGATGAGTGCAGAAAGCGCGAACTGAATTTGCACCACGATCCATAATCATATCGGCAGCCATGGTAATGGTACCAGCAGTATCGATAATGTCATCTACTAGAACTACATCGCGACCTTCCACTTCACCAATAAGAGTCATTTTATCAACTTTATTGGCCACCTTTCTTTCCTTATAGCAAATTGCCATACTGGAATTGAGGTATTTAGCATAAGCGTTTGCCCGTTTACTTCCTCCCATATCAGGAGCGCACATCGTAAGATTAGCCAGATTTAGGCTTTGGATGTAAGGGATGAAGATGGAAGAAGAATACAAGTGATCAACAGGAACATCGAAGAAACCTTGGATTTGATCTGCATGTAAATCCATGGTAATGATACGTGTTGCACCTGCAGCTTGAAGAAGATTAGCTACGAGTTTCGCTCCAATAGCTACACGAGGCTTGTCTTTTCTATCCTGACGAGCGAAGCCCATGTATGGAATAACGGCAATAATTTGTTGTGCAGAAGCTCTTTTTGCTGCGTCGATCATGAGCAAAAGCTCGAATAGATTTTCGGCAGGAGGAAAAGTACTTTGGATGATGAACATGTCACTACCCCGGATACTTTCGTCGAATGCTGTTTGAAATTCACCATCACTAAAGCGGGTGAACGTAACTTGACCGAGCTCTGTGCCATATACTTTAGCAATCTGTTCGGACAAGTAATTGGATGCTGTTCCGGAGAAAAGCTTCACAGAAAGATTGTTGGTGTGATTGGTTGCATCCATAATTGCGCGCGAAATTAGGTAAAATACCTGTAGTTGGCAAGATGTATTTACATGGAAAGGGTTTAGAAAATAAAACAGAAAAAAAAACACTCAAAATACTGTAGTGAATAAAATCCGCTTATTTTTGCAGCCCTGAATAATCAAAGTACCAAGTATGCCCAGATGGCGGAATTGGTAGACGCGTTGGTCTCAAACACCAATATCTCACGATGTGCCGGTTCGATCCCGGCTCTGGGTACACAGGAAAGCAGCTTTATGGCTGCTTTTTTTATTTAAAGTTTCACTGTTCCAGAAAAATTAGTGCAATAAAAAAGGCAAATTGAAAATTCAATTTGCCTTTTAATTATTTTATCAAAGTTATGTTTCCTTGAACGATTCGATCTTCACCTAAAAGGCTCCTAGCTGAGATTCTCCATATATATGTATCGAGCGGAGCGTCACCTGGTTCCCAACCTACATTAGGTTTGTCGGCATAGAATAACTCTTGTCCCCATCGATTGAATACTTTAAACTCAAATCCTTTTCGCGCACATCCCGAACAAATTGGCACAAAAACATCATTTAGTCCATCAGCATTTGGAGTAAAACCTGTTGGAACGAAAATTTGAAAATCGTCCACAACTAATATTTCACCCTTCAATTTCACTTGACATCCTTGATCGGTTGTTACTTGATAATTAACCAAATACGTGCCTGTATCAGGCATGGTTAATTGTACGGAATCACCAGTAAAATCTCCTAATACATCTATTGTCCATTCTTCATCCAAGCCGCCATTTGTAAAACTAAATAATTGAACTTCCGGTTTAGATAAGGTTGTAACCTCTGGATTGATAACGAAATTCACAACTGGTTTTTCGAGGATTTCAATAAAATCAACTTCTGTTGAAGTTCCTGTACATCCAATTACATCCACTAGCTTTAGTGAAATCGTATAAAACCCTTCGTTAACGTATTCATGAGATGGTAAAGAAGAAGTTGCTGATTGTCCGTCACCAAAGGTCCAAGTATAACTAAAAGGACCTATTCCGGCTGTAGTAGCACCGAAGTTAATTACAGCTGGTAGGCATTCCCTTCTGATATCTGCTGAAATAGTGGGAACAGGGATAGGTCGAACGACAACATTTTGGCTTGCCGTTGGGTTAGCAGGGGGACAAGTTGAGCCAATAGTAACGGAGTAATTTCCAGAAGAAAGAACTTCAATTTGTTGTGAAATTGCACCATTGCTCCATAAGTAACTTTCGGCTCCAGCAGAAGCAGAGAGCGTTACAGAAGAGCCCTCACAAAACTCAGTTGGGCCAGAAGCACTAATAATAGGTGCATTAGCTAAGGGAGAAACATTAATTTGAACCGGAGCAGAACTTGGAGATTCGCAACCGTTAGGGTCGGTATATGTTGCGGTATATTGACCAGTTGTATTAACTGTAATTGAACTAGTCGTAGCTCCATTATTCCAAGTAATACCGGATATCTGATTTGTTTGAAGTGTAGCCGTTCCGCCTTGACAGAATATTGTCGACCCAACAGCATTGACAATTGGAGCAAGGGGTGTTTGGTTTACAATTACGATTGAATTTGATGAAGGAGGCGAAACACAGCCGTTTGCATCGATAATTCGAAGATTGAACGTGCCGGATTGAGTAACTGTTACCGATGAAGTTGTAGCTCCATTGCTCCATAAATAACTTGAACCAAAAGATGAGGTAAGCACTATGTTATCTCCAGAACAAATGGTATTCGTTCCAACAGGAGTAATTACAGGAGCAGCGGGTTGATTGAAAACGGTAACTGTGATGGATGATGATGCATTTGACACACACCC
>JBIKOC010000402.1:0-2672 GCA_044358335.1 Flavobacteriales bacterium
TTAAACGAAATGTTTTCCTCAAACTTCTTGTTCAACTCAGTCATGGGATAGCGTCCATCGGTATCAATTCGATAGTGCTCCATTAGGTTGTATTTCGAAATCAAACGTTCCCGAATCTCATCCGAATTCAAAATCTGAAGCATTTGCTCCACTTGTTCTTCTTCCCCAAATTGGAGAATATTCTCCTTCTCAAAGGAATTTTCACTCAACAACGATTTCGAAATCGAACTGTTGGTGGTCGGGAACATAATCACCGATGATTTGAACCGAGGCTTGATGAAAAATTCAGAAGAAAAAACGACTGAAGCAATCAGAGCTGCCAGAGTTGCGATAAGGATATGCTTGCGTTTCTTCCAGAGAAATATCAACAAATTTGTTGAATCAAACAGGCTTCCCGGTTGTGTTGACTCCATAAGTGGATTGAATTCTTACTTAATGTTTGCCGGCAAAAGTAGCATTTTAAGCGCATTTGACTTACTTACCCGTATTTAAGAATCCGGAATATCGATTTTACATGCAGTAAACCAATGGAAAAAGCAAAAGCTGCCGAACTTCCAGAGAATACTATCATGCCCAATATCCAATTCTGAAACAGGGTTTGACATACCCAAGCCAATAAAACCACACACGGAATAAAAATGCTCAGCTGAACCATTAAACGTGTATTTACTTTGAATTTGAAAATCCGCTGAGCAAGGTAAATCTGCAATAAGGCGGTTACAAACTGTGTGATTAGACTGGATAAGGCAGCGCCTTGGGCTTTAAAATGGGGGATTAGAATATAATTCAGACTTAAATTGAAAACCATTCCCGATGCTGCCATAATGTTTAACTGAAGCAGGTTTCCGTTGGCTGTCAACAAAGTGCCGAAAATGTAGGAAAGCGAGGATGCAATAAAACATCCCATTAAAATCGAAAATACTTGAGCCGATTCATGTGCATGTTCTTTACACAATAAGGCCATCATCTCTTCATTATAAAAAATACAACCGATTGTTATAACGATTGCTGGCGTGAGTAAAATCGTAAAAGCCAGTTTAACTAATTGTTCTACCGATTCTTTATAACGCAACATGCGAGCAAACATGGGCAAAAGCAATCCGGCGAATAAAAATGAAATCATATTAGCCGAATCGAGCAAACGATAGGCAGAAGCATAAATCCCACTTTCGGTAGCCCCTTCGGGTAATATGCGTTCTAACATTACTGTATCAACCCGATTGTAAAACGTCATCAACAATACCAGAATGGCAAATGGAAAACTCTTTTTTAAGATTAGAAAGAAGAATGGACGATTCCATTTTAACCGCTTAAATGCAGCTTTTCGAACAACAATGAAAAAGGTAATCAGGGTAGTTAATAAATATGAGAAGGTTTGAGTATAGATAAACCATTCAATTTGAAAAGGACCTTCTGTGACATGCCCCCAAAGCAAAATGCTACAAAACAAAATCATCAAACTCCTGTCGAGTACTGATATGATACTATCGGTTTTAAATAAATGCAGTCCGGCTAAATTCGAACGCATATATAAAATCATAAAAGCTAGAAACTGGTTGAAGCCCAGCATGGCTAGTAAACCAAGTTGTTGAGGTGAATAGCCTATGAGAAATCCTGCGACTAGTGTAATCACCATAAATACAATCCCTAACAATAGTTTTAAAGCTAAAATACTAGAGAAGTGTTTGTTAATCAGGTGGTTGTTTTGAGCAATATTTTTATTGTTGAAATTGGTAATTCCAAAATCCAACAAAATATTGAGCAAAAACGAAAAATTGAAAATAGCAAAGTACATCCCGTAGGCTTCCGTACCTACTGTTTGCTGCACAGCTCGATCAATACCAAGTATCCAAAATGGCTTGATGAGCAAATTGAGCGTAAGCAGTAACGCCAGATTCTGGATGAACTTTTTTTGCATGGTTAGGTGCCGACTTAACGCAAACGATCAGCAGAACGTACTAATGCCTCATCTTTTCGGATTGCACGATTAGCAAGAAAAATAAATAAAACACTTATTAATGGTAATGCTAACCCCCATCCATAAGTTCCTTCTGAAACAGCACCTGAAATTTTTTCTAGTGTTTTATTTATGGTTGCAATGAGCAATAACAACATCGCAGTATTCGCGAGCATTAAAGATGCTGTGAGACGTAATTGTAAAGCTCTTTTCTTAAAGAGAAATAAGATAATCAATGGGAAAGCCATCAAAATAATTCCCACTGCAACCAACGATGGTTGGCTTTGTAATACTTCTTCACCTTGAATTAATCCACCTAAATAAACGGTGTATGATTTATCCTCAATTGTAGTATTGTATAGAGGTGCGGCTAACAAAACCCCAGAACAAGCTGCTGCAAGAAATAAATATAAACTTTGAATGCGTTGAATCATATGTATCTTTCAAAAGATTGCAAAAATAGCGAAGCTTAAGTCTATTCCGGAGATAAAAATGATTGGGGTGGCTTGCAAAAACAAATTGTTGTATTATTGCATAATCATATTACCCTAATTCATTTCGGTTTTGCATCATCTTTCAGCCCTCAATGCTGAAAAGCTTTCCCGAAAATCCCCTACATAATCAAGAATCCGAGTCATTTTAATACGGTAAATCCGCATGTACGACATTCTCGAACTGAATGCCAAGCTTGTAGGTGAATTGCGTGAAATCGCCC
>JBIKOC010000403.1:0-2667 GCA_044358335.1 Flavobacteriales bacterium
CAAGCAACCAAAAATGAAATTGTCTTTTTTAAACATTTTGCTCCCAACTTTTGAAATGGTTCAAAGCAGCATGAGCAGTGATGTCGAACTGACAAGGAACAACCGAAACATAATTGTTTTCTAGCGCCCAAATATCGGTATCTGTACCTTCATCATAATTTTTGAAGACTCCAGTTAACCAGAAATAAGGTTTTCCCGATGGATCTTTTCGTTCTTCGAATTCCTCTTCCCAATTAGCATTTGCTTGTCGGCAAACTTTAATTCCCTTGATAAGATCTATACTCACATTAGGAATGTTCACGTTGAGACAAATTCGCTCGGGCATTTCGTTTTCGAGAGCTTGAGCCATAAGAATACGAGCTACATCTTGCGCAGCCGAAAAATCAGCATCAATCGAATGATCAAGGAGAGAGAAACCAATAGAAGGAATTTGCTCCATTGCACCTTCCATAGCAGCCGACATGGTTCCTGAATATATCACGTTAATAGAAGCATTCGAACCATGGTTGATACCTGAAACTAACAAATCGGGTTTGCGATGGAGAATCTTGTTAACTGCTAACTTCACACAATCAACAGGAGTACCTGAGCAAGCATATTCAATCACCCCATCCACTTTAACAGGGTTCACACGAATTGTAGCATTAATAGTAATTGCGTGCCCCATAGCAGATTGGGGTTTATCGGGAGCCACAACAACTACATCTCCAAATTCTTTGGCAATAGCTACCAAGGCTCGAATACCTGGTGCAGTTATTCCATCGTCGTTACAAACTAGAATTAATTTCCTTTCGGACATGTCGCTTTATTTGATCGCAAAAGTATGGAATCGTTAATCTATTATCCCTATTGTTTCGGGTGATTTAATACAGTAATTATTGGCAAAAAATTTCTACAGTACCTAACACATATGAATTTTGTTGAAATGCATAAGTATTATATTTGCAAAAAACCCAACCTGATATAAATACGATATGATTCAACAGATTTTCATTTTAGTTCTTTTTGTTTTTGTTTCAATAATGAGTCTTAGCGCTCAGCCATTTTCCTATAAGCCCAATGAGTTGATTCAACCAAAAGAATTGTCTGATTTAATCAAAGATAACAATGCAGGAAAAATTCATATCCTCAATATGGGTGTGGAACGAAATATCAAGAATGCTATTGAAATTGGAATTGTTAGTTCCCCTTCAAAATACAAAGTCCTTCAAGATCAATTGAATAAATACAACAAGAATGAATCGATTGTTATTTACTGTGGATGTTGCAAATTAGAAAACTGCCCAAATGTTTCATTAGCAATGGAGAAGATTCGAGAATTAGGATATAAGAATGTGCGTATTCTCAATTTAGTGGAAGGCATTAATGAGGACTGGATTGACAAAGGATACCAGATGAAATAAACTCAATAACGCAAAAAAGCCTCCCAGAAACATCCGAAAGGCTTGATTTTACTTAGTGATCCCGTTGAGATTCGAACTCAAGACCCACAGCTTAGAAGGCTGTTGCTCTATCCAACTGAGCTACGGAACCATTTTCAGGGCGACAAAGATAGAAAAAACGTTTGCTAAGCGGATAAAACTGAAATTTAGCTGATGATTTTCATGAAAAAAATACGTTTAACAGGCAAAAATGAAGATTAAAAAACAGACAATCAGTCTGTTTTAAAAAACTTACGATAAAGTTTGGAGGGAAACTTTTTTTGGTACATTTGCAGCCCACGCCACGGTGAGGTGGGTGAGAGGCTGAAACCACCAGTTTGCTAAACTGACGTACGGGTAACTGTACCGCGGGTTCGAATCCCGCCCTCACCGCCAGACAATTCTGAAACCTACCGGAATTCAGAAACAAGTGAAAAAAAATTACCCTCGGGTAGTTCGGGATGTAGCGTAGTCCGGTCATCGCGCCTGGTTTGGGACCAGGAGGTCGCAAGTTCGAATCTTGCCATCCCGACTGAAAGCTCTGCTAATTATTTAGCAGGGCTTTTTTTACGTTCGAATCATAAAAAATAACATTCAATTATCTGAATTCGAGTACAATAACTAAATTTAAGCGAGAAGTTAAACTTAGTTTTCATAATCGAATCCATAGGTCTCAATAAATTTCAACAGAAGTAAGAAATGGAGCATAGTACGCCCTTTATTTCGAAAGAAATTTCTGTATTGAGTTATATTTGTAATGTATGCCATTAGCTAATATTGCCTCCCGCGTTGTTCGAAATTCCGGGAATATAATGATAGATAAAGCCAATCAGCTATTTGTAATGCTGCTGATTGTGATGTTTGGCTACTCAATCATTTTTAGCATAATTGATTACAAATTAAACTATTACCATTCGGCTGCAATTAATTTAAGCATGCTTCCGGTTTCAGTTCTTGCTCTTTATCTTCTTAATAGTCGTCGTACCCGTGCTGCTAAATTGTTAGCTATATTATTTGCAAACTATGTAGTTACCTCACATTGTATCTCCTATTCACCTGAATCATTTGTTTGCTCATTTTACTTCCCAATCATCATATGTTCTTTGGTAATATTACCGGGGAAAGATCGGCTTATTGGTTATGGATTAGCTAGTTTATCCTTCATCTTGTTAAACGTGATGTTTTTTGCTGATTATCCAGTTGAGATTCGTGAATTAACCTATGATGAAATGCGTCTTCAATGGTT
>JBIKOC010000023.1:0-9280 GCA_044358335.1 Flavobacteriales bacterium
AAGCTTCTGCCTATTGGAGAACCGACTTAGGAATTAGCTATACGATTAATAAGAAAAAGACTACTCGAGTTTGGAAAATTGATATCCAAAATGCAACCAACCGATTGAATGAGTATGGCAGATATTTTAATGGAGATTCTGAAAAGGTTGAAATTTTTACCCAAGCAGGTATTATTCCAACATTAAGTTATCGGTTAGAGTTTTAAAGTTTTGTATCTGAATACGTAAGAGTTCTAATATTTTATTTGAGCAAAATGGAACATTTTCATAAATTTGGAGATTGTACCTGACCATAGCTTAACAATATGTTAAAACTCTTACGTTCAATTCTATCTACACTCCTTATTCTGACAGGATTCCTGTCGAACGGGCAGGTTGTAATAAATGAGTTTTCATGTTCCAATATTTCAACCATCGGCGATGATATTGGAAACTTTGAAGATTGGATTGAACTTCATAACCCAACTGGCGCTGCTGTAAATATTGGAGGGTGCTTTCTTAGCGATAATGCGGCAAATCCAACTAAATGGCAAATCCCGGCAGGTACTACCATTGCAGCAAATGGATACATGTTATTTTTCGCTTCTGGACGGGATGTTTCTACCGGTTTAAATTTTCACACCAATTTCAAGCTTACCCAAACTACTAACGAAGCAATTGTTTTCACAGATGCCGGTGGCGTTATTACAGATCAAATTATAACTACACCTGCTCGAGCAAACAATTCAAGAGGTCGAATTCCAAATGGTTCAGCAAATTGGGGCATTTTCGCTACCCCAACTCCAGGTACAGCTAATGGTACAGGTTATACTTCATACACAACTACACCAACAATGAGCTTAGCTGCTGGAATTTATCCCGGCGCTATCAATGTTACTTTAAGTTCACCTGATGCGGGTGTTACAATTCGTTATACAATCGACGGGTCAGAACCAACAACAACTTCAGCAAGCTATTCAGCACCGATTGCAATAAATACCTCAACATCTTTAAGAGCTCGGGCATTTCCATCATCTGCTAGTGTTTTAGCCGGATTTACCGAAACTAACACTTACCTGATCGGAGTAAATCACACTATTCCAATTGTATCACTTTCTTCTAATCAATACACAGATTTATTTAATGATGGATCAATTGAAATAACCTCAGCAATTGAATATTTTACAAGCTCAGGCGCATTACAATTTGAATCGTTTGGGGATGTAAATAAACATGGAAATGATAGTTGGGCTTACCCTCAAAAAGGAGTTGATTTTATAGTACGTGATCAACTAGGATACGATAATGAAATTGATTATCAGGTTTTCCCAACTAAACCAAGAGCAAAATTTCAACGACTTATACTAAAAGCAGCGGCATCCGATAATTACCCTTTTACTTATGCTCCAAATGGTGGATGTTATTTACGTGATGCCTACGTTCAATCTTTAGCTGAAACAGCGAACATGAATGTTGATTTACGAAGCAACGACCATTGTGCTCTCTATATTAATGGAGAATATTGGGGACTTTATGAGATTCGTGAGAAAGTAAATGACCCGGATTATACCGAATACTATTGGAATCAAGAAGAGGAAGATTTAGATATGCTATCCTATTGGGGGTGGTTGAATGTCCGCTATGGAAGTCCCGCCGATTGGAATGATTTATATGCCTACATCATGGGTAATGACCTTTCTGACCCAGCAAACTTTGCAGCAGTTAGTTCTCGATTAGATATTGCTAGCACTATCGATTATATTATCATAAACACATGGTCTGTAAATTCCGATTGGATAAATTGGAATACCATGTGGTGGCGAGGACGAGGCACTCCAAATGTGAAGTGGAAATACGCACTTTGGGATATGGACAATACGTTTGATCTCGGACAAAACTATTCAGGTTGGCCAACAACCGACTATACTGCAGACCCATGTGATTTGGATGCTCAATTTCAAAATGTAAATGCAGAAGAAGGGCACTTGAATATTTTTAATCGATTATTCGCAAATCCAGAATTCAAACAGCGCTATGTCAACCGATATGCGGAAATGATTAGTACTTATCTGAATTGCGATTTTGCATTGGCACATTTAGATAGCATAATTGCTCACATCAGCCCAGAAATGCCTAACCAAATTGCCCGTTGGGGGGGAAGCATGGCTGAGTGGCAAGGGAATTTGACATTTATGAGAAATCAAATCATCAATAGATGCCAATACATTGCTAATCAAGGTGTGATCAATTGCTATGATGTAACTGGACCATACAATATGGCATTTAATGTTGCTCCTGCAGGTAGTGGTACGATTCGATTTAACGAATTAAATATTGCAACTTATCCTTGGTCAGGTACCTATTTCGGTGGTGTAGAAGGCGATATAGAGGCAACTCCTGTAGCAAATTACGAGTTCTGGTACTGGGAAATTTTCCATAGTAATCTAACTAGTGATAGTACAGAAGCACTCAATAGTTTTATGATTCAAGCTTCGGATAGTATCGTTGCTCATTTCCGAATTATTGAAACCAATACAATTACATTTATTGTCGAGCCTCCCGGATCAGGAACTATTTCAATCAATGGTATAAGCCCAGCTTCCTATCCTTACACAGAAATATACAATGAAGGATTCCCCCTAAGTTTATCGGCAACACCTTCAACCAATTATGAATTTGTTTGGTATGAATCGAATTATCATCCATTCTCACCCGATTCAGCATCCATTGATGTTTCATTCGTTTCCGATTCAACCGATACGATTATCGCCCATTTTAAACCGATACAAACTTGGTTTTTAACGGTATTGGTTGATCCACCAGGAGCTGGAAAGGTAAATATCAACGGCACTTGGATTCAGAATTACCCAACCACATTTGAGTATTTTCCCGGAACTCCTGTGATTACAGATGTATATGCGGAGGATGAATACTTATTCTCAAACTGGACGCTAGAAAATAATGTATTAAATGCAGATTCCAGTATGGCTATAAATGGATGTATCATCGATACGACCGATACCCTTACAGCCCATTTTCTTTTGAAAGAAATTATTCCTCAAACCATGTATGTTCCTACTTCATTCACTCCAAATGGAGATGATTTGAATGAATGGTTTCAATGCTATCATACCGAAACGGTAAGTAGAGGAAACGTAGTCATTTTTAACCGTTGGGGTGAAGAGGTTTTCCGTTCCGAGAATCTTGATTTCAAATGGGATGGCAAACAAAAAAACATGGAATTACCGGAAGGCGTATATTACTATGTGTTAAACTACTTCCTCAAAAAGGATTATTTCGAAACTGCTCAAGGCAAAATTGTTCTCACACGCTGATGATACTAGTAAATCCCACTTCACTAAAATCAATCCTTCTTTCTCTATTTATTGCAACATCCTTTCAATCTGAAGCTCAACTCCTTTTGAATGAAATTGTTGTCAATCCTCCCGGAGCAGATGATCCATATGAGTTCATTGAGTTAAAAGGAAATCCTGGAACTACCCTTTCCAAAATTTATGTATGCGTTTTTGAAGGAGATTCAGCATCAGCCGGCAATTGCGATTTAGTTATTCCACTTAACAATATTACAATTGGTTCTAACGGATTAATTTTCATTGGAACAACTTTGGGTTACACAAATATACCTGCCGCAACTTCTGTTAAAGACACGCTATCGTTTGGCATCCCTGGCGGAATATTAGAAAACGGGAACACCACTTTTGCTGTATTATTTAGCCCTATACCTATTGTCTACAATGCCGATTACGATACGAATAACGATGGAGTTTTAGACCTTCCATCAGGTGCAGTTTTACAAGATGCAGTTGGTTGGACTAATGGTGATTTAACAGCAAAAATTTATGGTGGAGTTATTCTTACTCAATCAGCTGGAACACCAGATGCAGCATCTCGGTTTTTTGATAACACAACACCCTTTTCTAAGCCAGCTTGGTATAATGGAGATATAACTTCTCTAACAGCGTATGATCCCTTAGAAATTAGTTCCAATTTTCCTGTCGGAGGATCTGTTACTCCAGGCAACTACAACACACCTAACAATGGTGTAGGTTTCTACGACTTATCAAATACAGAATTCACTGTTTATCCAAATCCTTGTTCGGATCGAATTAACCTATCAGGATTAAAATCAGATGTGACAGTTAGATTATTTAATGCTACTGGTTCGCTCGTATTTGTGGGAAAAACCAACAATGGACAAATGAATATTCCTTCAGAATTAAATACTGGAATCTACTTTTTAGAGACAGAAATTAATTCGAATACCGTTCACAGAAACATTTCTGTAATTCGTTAATTCCGTTCTCCGAAAATAGCACTACCTACACGAACTAAGGTGCTGCCGGATTCTATTGCGATTAAGTAATCACCGCTCATTCCGATAGATAATTGGTTAAATGAATCATGGTCGGTCATAATCTCGTTCTTGATACGATTATAGAACTTAGCTAATCCGGTGAATTCATTCCGTATTTGCTGCTCGTTGTCGGTAAACGTAGCCATACCCATCAAACCACAGATTCGAACATTCTTATAGTTCTTCCAATTACCCAAATGGAAGAATTCATAAGCCTCTTCCTCGCTCATACCGTATTTGGTTTCTTCTTGAGCAATATGTAATTGAATTAAGCAATCAATAACACGGTTGTTCTTCTTTGCTTCTTTGTCAATAACAGCAAGCAATTCCTCATCGTCAACCGCATGTATCATCGAAACAAAAGGAGCTATATACTTTACTTTGTTTGATTGAAGATGTCCAATCAAATGCCATTGAATATCTTTAGGCAAAACAGTGGCTTTGTCTTCTAATTCCTTTACCCTGTTTTCACCGAAAATACGCTGTCCTGCTGCATAAGCTTCTTCAATAGAAGAAATAGGTTTCGTTTTAGAAACGGCACAGAGCTTAACACCAAGGGGCAAAGTAGCCAGAATACTCTTCAGATTTTCACTAATGCTTCCCATGTTCAATGATGCCCAATATCGTATATAACTAAGCCATTCAATAACTTAGGCTCAAACCAAGTTGTTTTAGGTGGCATCATCTTTCCTCGATCTGAAAACGAGAAGAACTGTTCCATACTAACGGGAAATAGTCCAAAAGCAGCTTCAAAAGTTCCTTTATCAACTTGACGTTTAAGTTCATCGGCACCTAATAATCCACTTAAGAACGACACTCTATCATCGTTTCGTAAGTCTTTGATTCCGAAAACAGGTCCTAAAATATGCTTACTAAGTAGATTTGCATCTAGCTTATCTTCTAGTTGATCATTCTGCCTATCAGACTTGAGCTTCAAACTATACCACTTTCCAAGAACATACATGGATATTTCATGCAATGAATGTGGTTTATACACGGTTTGATCTATTAAACTCACCTCAAAATCATCCGACAATTGATTAAGGATTTCAAAAATTGTCAGACCGTTCAAATCCTTTATCAGTCTATTAAATTCGAATAATTGCAAATTGTGATCAGGAATAAAAATTCCCATGAAACGGCTCCATTCAGCCTGTCCACTTATATCACCCTTTTCCTTTTCGAGCTCTTGTGCTAACAAAACAGAAGATGCCGAACGATGATGACCATCAGCCACATACACACGTTCAACTCCTTCAAAAGCTTCTTGAATTCGAGCAATCGATTTAGAATCGGAAACTTCCCAAAGAAAATGATCTTTCGAATCAAAATGGAAGGAAGCATATGGCTGAGCTCCGGTTAACTCATTCACCAGTTCATCAA
The DNA here is from genome assembly GCA_044358335.1 of Flavobacteriales bacterium. Classification (GTDB taxonomy): domain Bacteria; phylum Bacteroidota; class Bacteroidia; order M30B66; family M30B66; genus CALQRR01. Next base: position 5,738 of record JBIKOC010000023.1, read on the forward strand.
TTGCTGTTTGATGAGGATAAGTAAACATAACAGGCTCAGCATTAATCCCAACAACTCGAAGATAATCTTTCAGTTTTTCCTCTTTTGGTGCTAAAGTTTGTTCGTGGATTTTAATTACGCCTGAATGATAATCTGAACTAGAAATTGTGGCAATAATTCCTGTATAAACAAATTCCGGTTTTACTTGCCTGTAGATGTAATACAGCTCCTTTTCGGATTTCTGCAAAGTAGTTTTTTCAAGAAATGACTCAAACTTTTGACGACTTTTCAGTTGAGCTTCAGGATTATCCGGCCGAGTACTTTTACCGTTGGCTAATTCAGGTTTGATGATATTCAAAAATGAATCAGGATTTTCCTTGACAATTCCTTCTACTTCCTTTTTGGAGTATTTATCAAACGGCCGAGAAATCACACGTTCGGTGAGATTAGGAGCTGGAAGTATACCCCTGAAAGGAAATATTTTAGTCATAAATGTTATGATTCCGAAAAGAACTGGATGATATTATCTGCCATTTCACGCCCGATACGTTCTTGTGCCTCTTGCGTAGCAGCACCAATATGAGGTGAAACAGAGATTTTACTATGCTGAAGCAAATCGGTTCTTGGTTTCGGTTCATTTTCAAAAACATCTAAACCAGCAAATGAAACCCGACCACTTTCTAAAGCAGCAATTAAAGCGTCTTCATCAATAACGCCACCTCGAGCAGCATTCACAAGGCCAACGCCCATTTTCATTTTCGATAGTTCAACTTCTGTTATAAGCGATTGTCCATTAATCTTCCCTGGAACATGTAATGAAATAAAGTCGCTTTTCTCTATCACCTCATCCAAACTACTTGTTTGAATTTTCACCTCAACATCTTGATTAATCGGGCGAATATGAAGAACGATTGTAGCTTCCTTAATAAATGGGTCCGAAGCAACTACATTCATTCCTAAACCAATGGCCATTCGAGCAACAGCCTGACCAATACGTCCGAACCCAACAATACCCATGGTTTTACCATTGAGTTCTATACCAGCTCCGTACTTCTTTTTCAGATCAGCAAAATGCGTATCTCCTTGACTGCGCATTAAATGATTGGAATCTTGTAAAAAACGAACACCTGAAAAAAGATGTGCAAATACTAACTCAGCAACCGATTGCGAGGATGAAGCAGGTGTATTAACGACTTTTACACCTTTCAATTGGGCATGTTTCAAGTCAATATTATCCATTCCAACTCCTGCCCTACCAACAAGTTTTAGCCCTGAACAAGCATCTAAAACTTCAGCAGTAACTTTTGTAGCACTTCTAACTAACAGAACATCAAAATTTCCTGAATTAATTGTCTCGATTAATTGACCTTCAGGAGCTTTGGTAGTTTCAACAAAAAAACCAGCAGCTTCTATTAATTGCTTACCAAGTTTATCAATTCCGTCGTTTGCTAATATTCGTTTAGTTGCCATGGATTAACCGTTATTTTGTTCAAATGCCTTCATTACGTCAACTAGAACTTGTACGCTATCAATATCCATTGCATTGTACATAGAAGCTCTAAAACCACCTACTGAACGATGCCCATTCAATCCACTAATATTCGCTTCTTTGAGCAAGGCTTTAAAAGCTTCTTCTTGTGATGGATTTGTAAGTACGAAATTCGCATTCATCCAAGAACGGTCTTCCACATCGACTGTTCCAGTAAATTGAGAGTTTCTATCTATCTCCGAATAAAATAGTTCGGCTTTAGCTTTATTTCTTTTTTCAGCCCATTCAACACCTCCGTTACGATCCAACCAATCCAACGTTAACATCGAAACATACACCGCAAATACTGGAGGAGTATTGTACATCGATTCTCCCTCAATATGAATAGCATATTGCAACATCGAAGGCAGCGTTCTTTTTACTTTTTGAAGAAGCTCTTTCTTCAAAATAACCATTGTAGCTCCAGCTGGGCCCATATTTTTTTGAACACCGGCATAGATCAAATCAAACTTAGTTGCATCAAAACGATGTGAGAAAATATCAGATGACATGTCACAGAACAAGGGAATAGAACAGGTTGGAAATGTTCTCATTTGAGTTCCGTAAATGGTATTGTTAGATGTAATATGGAAATAATCAGCATCCGAAGGAATAGAATATTCTTTAGGTATGTATGAAAAGTTCCGGTCTTCAGAAGATGCCACAACTTCTGTAGCACCATATAATTTAGCTTCTTTAATAGCTTTAGAAGCCCAAACACCGGTATTCAAATAAGCGGCCTTAACATTTAAGAAATTGGCTGGAACCATGGAGAACTGCATACTTGCACCGCCTTGTAGAAAGACAATAGCATAGTCATCACCAATATTCAGTAGCTTCTTTACCAGATAAACTGCTTTATCAAATACAGCAATTACATCTTTTCCACGATGTGAGACTTCCAATAAGGATAGACCCGATTGATTAAATTCTATACAAGCTTCTGAAGCTTTCTGAAGTACCTCCTGAGGAAGAATTCCGGGTCCGGCACTGAAATTATGCACTTTCATGTATCAGGTTTTTAGCGGTTCAAAGTTAGAAATTCAACCGAGTAAGCAGCCTGAATACAAAATGAAAACGCCCCTGATTTTCAGAGGCGTTTAATAATAATTTAAAAACAAAGAAATTAGTGAGTATGGGTTTCTGCGACTGTTTTGCCAGCAGCATCAAAATTAGTTGCGTGAACTAATTTATTCGAATCGTAAGACATTACATAACGTAAGTTCCCAGTTTCGTCAAAAATTCTCCAGTCTCCCGATTTATTTCCATCGGTGTAGTATGCCTCAGCTGTTTTTACTCCTAACTCATTGAAAGAAGTCCAAACTCCATCCATCTTACCATTAACAAAACTACCTTTCTCAATTAGTTTACCTGTTGTAGAGTAATTTGAAACCGTGTAATTCTGTGCATTCGTATACACATAACTGCTTTTCATTACCCCACTATCGTAAAAAGTAGTCAGTTCTTTGTTTTGTGCATTTACTGATAGAGAAACAGCGACAAAAAGAAATAACAACAGATTTTTCATGATTCAATATTTTGTGTAACGAGTGTTTTACTCAACTTGATAAGACAAAGTTACAAATTTATTTACTCATGCATCACTTTTACATAACATTAATTTAACATTGGATCGCCCCAAACTTAACGAACGCAAACATGTTGCTGATATTCTGTTATTTGTGAAATTATGTTACGAATTAGAATTTAGTTAAAAAACTCTATTATTAACATTATGTTACCGACCATGCACATTATTTTCATTTTCAAATAAGAACATGCATTGTATTAATTTTGCAGCGCCCCGAATCAAATGTCTAGTTCTGGTGGCTAAAAACAATGTAGTGAAATCATCCTATTTCATTTCGATTTCAAGCCCTTACTTTCTTGTAAGCTACTTGTTAATGCCTGATTCAAATCTACCCTTCTATCCTAGTTTGAAATGAGCGATCACGCTAAGCATATCAATAAAATTACACTCGCCGGATTAGTAGTAACCCTTGGAATTATATACGGCGATATTGGAACTTCCCCGC
>JBIKOC010000404.1:0-2663 GCA_044358335.1 Flavobacteriales bacterium
GGTTAACTCAAGTGATGAAGGAGCTAATTTAGCAACCTGTAATAAAGTTGCAGCTCGATAGCCATATAAGCCAATATGCTGGAAATGGGCGGTCAAATCGGGTAGTTTTCCTTGAGGTGCATCACGTTCAAATGGAATAGGCAAACGACTAAAATAAATTCCATACCCATGAATATCACGCACAACTTTTATCGTATTGGGATTCAGCACATCTTCACCATGCGAAAATCGTCGTATCAACGTGCCTAATTCTACCTGTTCATTCGAAAAACATCCACATAAAACATCAATCTGACCGGGATCAATAAAAGGCTCATCTCCCTGAATGTTGATGATTACTGCATTTGAATGAATAGCTGATCCTAAAATCCGAACAACTTCGGCGCATCGATCTGTTCCGCTTGGATGTTCAGTAGAAGTCATTACCACATCTCCCCCAAACGAGCGAACTTCTGCTTGAATTCTTTCATCGTCGGTAGCAACAATCACCCTGCTCAACAATTTGCTTTGAAGTGCTTGTTCTACTACTCGGCGAATCATTGTCTTTCCTGAAATTTCTACCAAGGGCTTTCCCGGAAAACGGCTGCTCGCGTAACGGGCTGGAATGATTCCAATAAACTGAACTGTTTGCATGCTTCAAAGATACAGCTCTGCTTCGAAAACACTTTCTCTTTCCAAAACTTACATGCCTGTATCTTTTCCCATCACCACAAGGTATAATCTCACATGAAACAGCCTTCGACTTTACTCATGCTTAATCTTTCAGGTGATGAAAAAGTGGCTGTTTTCCCTATTCCTTATTGGTACAAGTGCTGTTTTTGCACAAAACCCATTGATCCAAGAAAATAAAACTTGGTCGTGCTATGGCGACTATTTTTTCCTCAATGTAAAATACCAGCTCGGTGGAGATACCGTGTTTAATGGTAAAACGTTCCGAAAAGTACTTGCACAGGGCAGCTCCGTTCCTTTTGTTTTCAATCCCGATAGTGCCGACTACAAATCAGCTATCCGCGAGGAAAATGGGAAAGTTTGGGTGGTAGAAAAAGGATTCATCACCGAGCAATTACTCTACAATTTTAATAAGAATACGGGCGACACCATAAGGTTTTATCGTCCAACGGGGAATATCAATCAGGGCGTTCTGCCACATTATGTAACGGGCAAGATTTACAAAACCAACACCGTTACCATCAACGGTATTGTGCGCAAACGCCTGTATATTCACGATCCTAATATGGTGAACATGCTTCCGGCACAAGCACTTAATCAGCTCGATCCTCAAGCTGATGTGTGGATTGAAGGAATTGGTGCTAAAACCGGGTTGTTTTCTCGTATGCCTGAATGGGGAGTTGTTGGACCACAGCCCTATTTACTAGCCTGTGTAGAGCAAAACGGACAAAGTGTATACGCCTTCAATAGCGGCTACAACGCTTCACCCGAAGATCCATGTTTTATTATTCCTCCCGATGGAACGGGAAGTGGTAGCACAGGTGGTGGCGGTTCAGGTGGAACCGATACACTTATCTTAGGCATTACAACCGAACAGCAACTCAATGCCAAACTGTTTCCTAATCCTGCTAAAGATTGGGTGGTGATAAGTCAACTCAGCAACAGCCGCATCGAAATTGGGCTTTATAAATCGGATGGCACGCAGTTGTTCTTCCAAGAAGCCATGCCCGAAAATCAAGCATATAAGCTTTCAATTCAAAATTTACCTGCCGGCTTGTATCGACTACGTCTGGTGCAGGATGGCAAACAAAGTTGGTTAAGGTTGATTAAGGAATAAATATTCAACCTCGTGACAAGCGTTGCAATTCGATATGGCTTGGAGAATTGCGGCTAATATTCGATAGCGAAGATGAGGCAAGTTTATCTTGCAATTGGATTCGTAGAAATCGTATTTCTTCTTCTAGATGTTTGATATAGGCATATTGTGGATCATCGATGGGCAATCCTGATTTTTCCATTAGAATAAGATCGGCAATACTTACTTGTAATGCCTCTGCTATGCGTTCAAGACGTTGCACAGAAAGCGGACAAACACCACGTTCGATTCGGTGATAACTGGAGGTGTCGATTCCTAAAAAAGAGGCGAGGTATTCTTGAGAGATGTTTTTAATAGTGCGTATTTCTCTAATTCTATCGGTGATTTTCATAAGACATAGTATAAAGATTAATAGTGTAGCCAATATACAAGTAAAATAGTTTAAGTCTGTTTGCATCAGACGAAAAAGTTTTGCATGTGGCGCAAAACAACTTATGACCATAACTTTTTATGTTTGTAAAACAATTCGAATAGCCATGAGCTGAAATAAAATGGGAGAAGAAAATCCAGGAGGATTATCCAATCCGGCAGACGCGTTCGCCACACCACAACCGGAAACGCAGAATGATTATTTAAACCTTAATAAATTAAATTATGAAAACGATTAAATTATTTTTTATGATGTTATGTGTTATGGCATCAACACTGGGTTTTTCAAATGTGGGAGAAACGAAAAAGATTCCTTTACCAGTTAAAATTACTGTTAAAATAGTTGGCGAAATTGGAAAATATGAATTTGATTGCAAGAAAATATCTTTCCAATGCCTTGATATTGAACTAGGTGTGGAGATAGTTAATGAACGAACAGTTGCCCCGATAGGTTCAATTATCGCATCGA
>JBIKOC010000405.1:0-2656 GCA_044358335.1 Flavobacteriales bacterium
TTTATATTGAGCAGCTAATGCCACATCTCCTCGGTCGCGAAAGGCAACATATGCTTCGGTTAATGCCCATGCTATCATGCTCTGATACCAAGGTTGTGCATTGTGTGCATCCCAATTTCTACCTGGTGTTTGTGCCGATGCATATAAGCTGCTTAATGCAATGTTGGTATTCATATTATCCACCAAGCCATTTTGATCCCAGTCAGTCATAATGCCCGGACATAAATTTCGATCTAAACGGTCGATTAAAGCAGCTTTAAAATCGGATCTTCCCGTCCATGCATATAATTGCGCTAATGCCCACACGAGTTTAGCCGTATAATTATGGTTGGTAACGAGCGGATGTTGAATACACCATTCTGCACCTAGAACAGCTGCATCTCGATAACGTTGTTTTACGATTGGATCGGTTTGTTGTATGGCATTTTCGACCATAAAAGCAATGGCCCAACCTTGATCATAACCAGCACCACCTATTTCGCCAAGGAGGTTTCCATTTTGGATGATATGATCGTTAACGGCGAATTGTTTTCCACTGTATAATCCAGCATTGTATGTGATGCAATAGGATGGAATAGAATCACAAAAAATTGAAACAGTACTTCCAACGATTCCATTGAGTTGACAAAAATCACCAGATGGTCCATTGAAATATCCAAACATTCCAGCATAGGTTACAAGTGGTTCAGGTGCATGTTGAATGGAGTATTGTTGAGCTTCGAGCATGTTGCCCATTTGTTCGATTGACGAGAGATTACCGTAATATCCTGCCATGCGAGCATACAAAGCAGCAAATCCATAGCGTGGCATTCCTCTAGCTGGTTCGGGACAGGCTGATATATAAGCTTCTAAAGTTGGACGATAAACTGAATTCCACACGGTAGCAATACTACTGAGCGTTGGTTCGGTAATATTAGGTACATTAAAAGGACCATATTCCACTTGTGGACAACCCAAAGAGATTCCACGGGTTTCTTTAGCTTGTTGAATAGCATCGGCTACATCACTTGCCGCACCTGTAAACATTTGTTGTTGAATGTTTGCACGATCTGAACTGCTTCCATAATCATTCCCACAGGGAGCGATTACTTGTGCGCTCAGCAAAAAAGTTTGAAGCAGTAGCAGGAAACAAATAATATGTTTCATAGGATTTATTTAATGGCAATATAGGGAAGAAGCCGAGGAGTTAGATTATTTGAATGTCATTAAACAGGTTAAGCCAAATGAATTACGAATTGATTTAATTCTGACTGGTGCTTCAGAGTATTCTCTTGAAAGTGAGTAGAAAAGAGCATAATATGGTGCTATATAAAAATGATTATTAATTCGAAATGTATAGCCAGCTTTAATTCGTATTCCAATATTAATCAATGAACTATATCGCTTATTTAGATCGTTTAATTCTATATGTATAGGCTTTTGTCCCATTAAATAGGTCGATTCATAACCTGAAACTTGCTCATTTAGTAAACGAGAATATTCTAATCCAATTTGACACCGGAAGTTGTTTTTTATAATTCGAATCGGATAGAGTGTCAAGCCAAGTACTGATTTTGTTATATCAACTTCTGTGATAGTCCCTCCTGGTAATCCACTAGTACTCGCTTTAAATTTTGCATTATACTGTTCAAAATTTAATGCTAAATCTATCCTCATCCAATCGATTCGAACGCTGTCAATTCCTAATTCTATTGCGTATCCAGGTGGACTAGCTAATTGTTGATATGCATCCCCATATCCGGATTCAGCTTCTTTTAAATATTGATGGTTTAGTGTAGTGGCAACTCTTAAATGAATATTTCTTCCTCTTGAAATTTGTGAGTAGCTTGGAAAGACAAATATTGAATTAATAAATAATGTTAAAAGGCATAACGTGTTTTTCATAACTCTAATGAATGGAAAGATACGATTATCCAATTTAGTAAATGTATGGATTAGATTAGCATTCTATTGCGGCAGGGATAGAGCGTAAAGCCCTACTGGACTTGCAGCGAAAGCCCGCTCGGCCGCCCTGAAAAAATCAAAGCGAAGGTTCAATGTGAATTAATACATGTCCTAATTGCGGAATTGTATTACGTAAATGATCTTTTAATTGGTGTGCTAATGTATGTCCTTCGTTAACACTAATTTTACCATTTACTGATGCATGTAATTCGATGTGGTATTGCATACCAGCTATACGTATAAAGCATTTTTCAGTTCCAATAATTCCATTCACATCTAATGAGTGAATTCGAATTTCCTTTATTAAATCTTCATTTAAATGTTCATCCATAATCTCACCTAAAGCAGGACGAAAAATTTTATAACTATTCCAAAGGATAAATCCAGATGCAAATAAGGCAGCCCAATCGTCGGCTGATTCGTAGCCTTTTCCCATGATTAAAGCAATCGAGATGCCTATAAATGCTGCAATGGATGTGATGGCGTCGCTGCGATGATGCCAGGCGTCTGCTTTGAGTGAACTGCTTTTGGTTTCACGACTTTTACGAATAACTAATTGATACGAAATTTCTTTCCAAATAATAAGTCCTCCTAAAATCCAAAGTGTAAATGGTTCAGGCAATTCATGCGGAGTGCCAATATTTACGATGCTTTCATGCGCAATATAAAATGCCGAACTAATTAGGAACCCTACAACTAAAAAGGTAATTAA